>NZ_JBXKIW010000008.1:0-57563 GCF_056995035.1 Romboutsia sp.
TTCATATAACTATATTTTCTTTAACCGTTCCTGTAAACAAAAACACATCTTGAGCTACTACACCAATATTACTTCTTAAAGACTTTAAGCTAGTGTCTTTTATACTAACGCCATCTATTTTTATATCACCTTCAGTAAAATCAAAGAATCTAGGTATAAGATTACAAAGAGTAGTTTTTCCTCCACCCGATGGACCAACTAACGCTATAGTTTTTCCAGCTTCTATTGATAAACTTAAGTTATTAAATACTTCATTTTCATCTTCATAGGTAAATGACACATTTTCTATATCAATTTTACCTTTTATATTTTTTAACTCTATTGGATTTTTAGCTTGTGTTTCAGTTTCTTGATCTATTATTTCTATGAACCTTTCAAATCCAGTCATACCATTTTGATATTGTTCCATAAAGTTTATAAGTTTTTTTATCGGCTGAATAAACATTTTTACATATAATAAATATGCCGCAAAATCTCCTAATGTTATTTTTCCTGTATATGCGAAATATCCAGCTGATACTAATGCTATAAGTTCCAATATATCCATAAGTAAATTCATTCCTGAGAAGTACTGTGCCATAACTTTATATGCACCTTCTCTTGCATGCCTAAATATATTATTACTTTTATTGAACTTTTCTAATTCTTCTTTCTCTGTACAAAAAGACTTTGTTACTTTCATACCTGCTATACTATTTTCTAAAGTTGCATTTACGTCTCCTATTTTAACTCTAGTTTCTTTAAAAGCTTTGTTCATTCTTTTTCTTTGTGCTAATGAAAACCAAATTACAAATGGTAATATTGCAAATATTATTAACGTAAGGGTTACATTTATATCTATTAATATAAAGAAAGAACCAACTAACATAACTATAGATATAAATAAATCTTCTGGACCATGATGTGCTAGCTCTGATATGTCCATCAAATCATTTACTATTCTAGACATAATTACACCAGATTTATTATTGTTATAATACTCATTAGGAAGTTTTTGTAAATGTGTAATTACATCGCTTCTCATATCAGCTTGCATTCTTACACCCACTACATGCCCCCAATACTGCATAAAATAACTTAAAAATGCTTTTAATATAAATATAACCACCAATGCTATACCAAATACTACTAACATTCTCAAGTTTTTATTTGGAACAACATCATCCATTATATTTCTAGTTATCATCGGATAAACTAAATCACATAAAGCAAATAAAAATGCTGCTATAAGGTCTAATATAAAAAGTTTCTTATATGGGTTATAATATTTAATAAATCTACTTATCATATTTAAATTTTCTCCTATCTATCTTATTCTAATATAAGTATATCATAACTAAAATACTCGTTATTATATGAAGATCCATATAATATTATATCTAATAAAATATATTAAATAAAAAAAGTTATAATAAATTATTATAACTTTTTTACGTTAATATTTATATAAATACCCTGCTATGATATCCATAATCTCATCTTCACCAACTATTTTGATTTCGTCTATATTGTTTTTATTTTCAAAAACAGTTAATATTTTAGTTATATCTTGATTTTTATCTTGTAAAAAATATGCTTTCACCTTTTGATTTCTAGCTTTATCATAGGCTTCTATATTAGCCGTGTTCTCTCCTACTACATTGTATATCTCTTCTTCACTTTTACCACTGTAAGTATCAAAGTCAATATTATCTACTCTCTCTCGTTGCAATACTCCTTCTTCATTGTACTTATCTACAATTATATCTACATTATTACTTATAGCGTCTGTTTTAATATTATAATCAGAAAACTCATAAGTTTGAACTTCTATAACCTTATTATTACTTAACTCTATATATAACGCACTTCCCTCTAATTCGTTATCTGCTGTATATTTAGGATATATTAATCTTATATTACTTGTTTCATCAAGTTTCTCTAATGTATCTCCATTTTCCATATCTACATAATACGTAGCACAGTAAGGAGTACCCATGTTTTTCAGAATATATTCATAATCTTTGTTCATTATTTCATTAACATCGTTTTGAACTTTTGTCATAGTTTTTTGTTGAGTTGCTTCATCTGCTATAGTTGATTCTTCTATTATAGACTGTTTACTACAACCTGTAATAAATATACTAAATACAACAATACTAACTAATGATCTCTTTAAATTCATTGATTAGTCCTCCTTCCGTTAATTTCAATATTTATTTATAATTATATAAAAATATCACTTATTTTAAATAGTATTTATTAATTACCTTCTATAAATTGTATACGATTTATTCAAAAATAATAATATATAGTCCTATTATGTAATATTTTTGTAACATGATATCTTTTCTAAATTTAATCTTATATCAATTTACATTTAAAAATTAAAGTCAAATCACTTTAATATTATATCAGATTTATACTAAATAGGCAAAATGGCATGACCTATATTAAATTTTCATACTTTAATAACTAAATATTTTTAGATTTTATGTATGTTATAATATAAATATAATAATTAAAGGGAGACATTGATAATGGATTTTAAACAACTAGAAGTTTTCATTGCCGTTTCTAAACATCAAAGCTTCTCTAAAGCTGCAAGAGAATTGTTTTTGACTCAACCTACTGTAAGTTCTCATATTCAAAATCTTGAAAGGGAACTAGATACTATACTCGTAAATAGAAATAGTAAAAATATAACGTTAACTAAATCTGGTGAAATTCTTTATGATCACGCTATATATATACTAAATAATTGCAAGAAAGCTATTTATGATATAAAGGAGTATGCAGGTAAAATAGAGGGTATCATCGATATCGCTTGTAGTTCTATTCCTGAAACTTATATACTTCCTGATTTTTTAAAAAGCTTTTCTAATAATTATCCAGATGTTAGATTTAGCATTAGCCACTATGATTCTCAATATGCAATATCTGAAATTTTAAATGAAAGAATAAGCTTTGGATTAGTAGGTTCAAAAGTAAATAATTCTCAAATAGAGTATATAGATTTAATTGATGATGAACTTGTTCTTATAACTCCTTCAGATTTAAATCTCGATGCTGAAAATGAATTTATAGATATAAATGAACTATATAATCTTAAATTTATTATGCGAAAAGAAGGCTCTGGTACTAGAAACTTAATATTAAATACACTCGAAAAAAATAATTTTGCGATTGATAAGCTAAATATATTAGCTCATGTAGAATCAAATGAGTCTATAAAAGAAATGGTTAGACTAGGTTTTGGCGTTTCTTTTATATCTTATGCATCTTGTATTGACTACTTATACTCTAATAAAATTAATTTTTATAGAATAAAGAATGTTAATTTCACAAGAAAGTTTTATTTTATATATTCTAAGAAGAAAATTTTCAATCCCCTAGAGGACAAGTTTAAGAAAAATATATGTGATTATTTTGAAGTAAAAAGATAGACCTTGTATTTAAATACAGGTCTATCTTTTTACTATATATTATACATTTAAATTAAAAAACGCTTTATATCCTTTATACATTTCATATATATCAACTTTCGAAACTATTTCATGTGGAGCATGCATATTTAATACTCCTACACCACAATCTATAACCTCAGCTCCATAGTTAGCTAAGATATAAGCTATAGTTCCACCGCCTCCTTGGTCTACTTTTCCAAGCTCAGCAGTTTGCCATACTACATCTGCAGTATTGAATGTTCTTCTTACCTCTGCCACAAATTCAGCATTAGCATCATTACATCCACCTTTTCCTCTAACTCCAGTATATTTACTTAGTACTACTCCATGTCCCATATATGCAGAGTTTCTTTTTTCATAAACATCTGGGAAATTAGGATCATATCCTGCTGAAACATCAGCAGATAAAACCTTTGTATTAGCCATGGCTCTTCTTACTTTTAATTCACAATATTCTCCTTCTAATGCCATAAGTTCTGCTACAGTGTTTTCAAAGAACTTTGAATGCATACCCGTATTTCCTTGAGAACCAACTTCTTCTTTATCAACGCATAAAGTAACTGCACAGTATTCTGGTTCATTAGTTTCAATTATTGCTTTCACAGCTGCATAAGAACATACTCTGTCATCATGTCCATATGCTAATACCATTGATCTATCAAACCCTAAATCACGAGCACGTCCAGCTGGAACAACTTCTATTTCAGCACTTAAGAAATCTTCTTCTATCATGCCATACTTATCATTTAGTATTTTTAATATATTTTGTTCAATAGCTTCTTTTTCTTCGCCTTCTAGCGGAATATGCCCTACTAATATATTTAAACCTTCTCCAGTTATTCCATCTGAAAGTTTTTTCTGCATTTGGTCACCTGCAAGATGTACCAATAAATCAGTTATACAAAATACTGGGTCTGATTCATCTTCACCAATACAAATATCTACTTTACTACCATCACTTAAAATAACTACTCCATGTATAGCAAGTGGTGTTGCTGTCCATTGATATTTTTTTATACCACCATAGTAATGAGTTTTGAAAAATCCTAAATTAGCTTCTTCGTATAATGGATTTGGCTTTAAATCTATTCTAGGAACATCTATATGCCCACCGATTACCTTCATACCTTTTTCTAATGAATTTTTACCCATTACAAATAAAGCTACTGCTTTATCTTTATTGACTGCATAAATCTTATCTCCAGATACTACATTCCCTTTTTTTATTACTTCTTCGATTGATATGTATCCATTTGTTTTAGCTATCTTTACTATTTCTCTAGCGGAAGTTCTTTCAGTTTTACCATTATCTAAAAAATTCATATATTCTTTAGAGTATGACATAATTTCATCTAACTTATTGTTTTCTCTTTCTACTTCCCATGCATTCTTAAATTCATGCTTTAGTTTCATGGTGCCCCTCCCAAATTTATACTATATTCTACTCTTAACTATTTTATATTAATCACTTTTATGTGTGATTTTTTAGATATGTAAATACTTAGTTTTTGTTTTCCTTATTATTTTTCATATGCTCCTCATACTCTTCTGGAGAAACTACCTTAACAGTATCTAATCTAGATCTAAAGTGAGCTCTAAAGTTCTCTAAGTATTCTCCTCTTAATTTGTCTCTTTCTTTTGTTTCCTCTTCAGTTAATCCCTCATTTTTATTTTTCTTAGCTAATTCATTTATTCTATCTAATTTTTTTTGATCAAACATTTTGTCGTTCTACTTAAAATATATACTTGTTATTTTAAGTATTCTCCTTTCTTTTTTTATTTAATAAAACCATTTATTGCTTTTTAACGTTAATGTATTTTTATATTTTTGTAAAAATTCATCTAAATTATCACTTATTATAGATATTCCCTTTTCTAAATCTTGTATACTTGACTTTGCTATATTTATCCTGAAAAATCTATCATCAATCAAGTTATCAAAGAAATAAGTTCCTGGAAGAACTGATACACCCTTATTTAATAAAAAATCAGTGAATTCTTGAGAAGAATATCCTCTTGGTAACTCTAGAAAAAAGTTAATTCCTCCATTACTATTTCTTACTTTTAGTCTATCGCTTAATTTTTCATTAATCAATTTTTTTACTAAGGTATATTTTTGATTATATACCTTTTCTACTGAATCTAAATAGTCATTCCAATTAAAGTACTCCATATAGTAATACATTGATTTTTGAATAAGCCCTGGTGTTGATATGTCTGATGAGTACTTTGCCCATAATACTTTTTTTAATAATTCACTTGGTATATCTACAATACCTATTCTAAGCCCAGGCATTAAAATTTTCGAAAAACTTTTTATATAAATCACTCTATTTTTATCATCATAGCTTTTCAAAGGTTTGTTATCCTCTGAGTCAAATTTAAAATCACTCATAAAATCATCTTCTACTATATAAAAATTATATTCTTCAGCTAATTCTATTAGCTTTTTCTTCTTATACGTAGAATACGATATTCCTGTTGGATTTTGAAAATTTGGCATTATGTAGATTAATTTAGGTTTTATTTTTTCAAGCTTTAGTTTTAATATACCTATATCAATTCCATCATCTAGCATCGGTATTGATATTATTTTTGCGCCTCTACTTTTAAATACTTGTAGCGCACCACTATAGGTTGGTTCTTCTACAAATACTACATCTGAGTAGTTTATAAGTCCTTTACAAACAATATCAATTCCTTGTTGCGCTCCAGATATTATTTGAACATTTTCTTTTGTAGTTCTTATTCCTCTATATTCTAAATATTCTACCATCTTTTGTCTTAAATCATCAAATCCAAGACCTTCATCATATTCGAATATAGAGCTTCCTTCTTCTGATAATGCCATATTTACTGCACTTTTAAAATCTTCTATAGGAAACATATCTGTTGAAGGATTTCCACTATCAAAATAAATAACCCCATCCTTTTTTACACTCATTTCTTCTTTGTCTTTTTTAAGTACAGATACAAAAGTTCCACTTCCTACAGCTTTATATACATATCCGTCATTTTCTAATAGCTCATATACTTTTACAATTGTAGTATTGTTTACCCCTATATACTGAGCTAACTTTCTTATTGGTGGTAGTTTTTCATGTTCTTTTATTTCTTTCTCAACTATCATCTTTTTTATATAATTATATATTTGTAGATATTTTACAGCTTCTTTCTCTAATTTTATATCGTATTTTTCCATTTTATCACCACTTATATTTTTCATTAATTCCTTGATGGTTATATTTATATTTGCTAATATGTAGTATGTATATATAATACCAAAATTTTAATAAAAAGGGGAACTTTTTATGTTTTATGACTATCACATGCACTCTAATTTCTCTAATGACAGTAAAACTGCTATGGAGGATATGATAAAAAAATCTATAGATTTAGGGCTTAAAGAAATTTGTTTTACTGATCACGTTGATTATGACCTTGATACTGATTTTGATTGGGGTATTGATTACAATAAATACTTCGAGAAACTTAACTTCTTGAAAGATAAATATCGTGATAAAATCTCAATAAAAAAAGGGATTGAATTAGGTCTTCAAAAGCAAATAACAGATAGATGTAGTGAAGATGCAAGCAAATATCCATTCGATTTTATAATATGTTCTATCCATGCTATAAATAAATTAGATTTATACTTTGGCGAATTTTTCAAAAGCAAAACTCAGCATGAAGCATATGAAGCTTATTTTAATGAACTTTATATTGTTATAAAAAAATACAAAGATTATTCTGTTTTAGGTCACTTAGACTTAATTAAACGTTATGGTGACTATAATAAAATTTTAGAAGATAGTTTGTTTTCAGATATTATAGAAGCTATATTAAAACAAGTTATTTATGATGGAAAAGGAATAGAAATAAATACATCTTGCTATAGATATAATCTTCCAGATTTAACTCCCTCTAGGAATATAATTAATATGTATAAAGATTTAGGCGGTGAAATCATAACTACAGGTTCTGATTCTCATAATCCAACTCAAATTGCATATAAATTTGATTACATATACTCCTATTTAAAAGACTCTGGATTTAATTATGTATGTAAATTTGATCAAATGAAACCAGAATTTATAAAGATATAATTATTTTTTCACCCCCTTATGAATATAGTTAAATATAAGGGGGTGATTTATTGAAAATTCCCAATCTTGTATTCTCCACTATCATTTTATTTTTATCTAATCTAATAGTTAGAGTTCTTGGTTTTTTATATAAAATATTTTTATCTAAAGTTATGGGAGAAGTTGGTCTTGGAATATATCATATTCTTTTTAATTTCTTAATGATTTGTCTAGCTTTTACCACAACTGGAATACCCACTACCCTTAGTTGTCTTGTCGCAAATAAAAAAGCTTTGGGTGATAAACAGAGTAGTAATATTTTTTTTATTTCTACTTTGTATGTAGCTTTTTTTATTTCTTTAGTTATATCATTATTTATTTCTTTTAATTCAAGTTACATATCGCTTAAGTTATTAAAAAATGCTAATTTAAGTATGCTTATATTAGCAATATGTCCTGCTATAGTTGTCATAACTATATCTAATGTTTTAAGAGGATACTACTATGGACTAAAAGATGTTACTGTTCCTGCTATAGGTCAAATTTTAGAGCAAATAAGTAGAATCATATTTGTATTTTTATTTATTATGTATATAAATAATAAGGCTATGAATTGCTATATTGCACTTTTAGGTATTTCTATTGGAGAAACTATAAACATACTATTTATAACAGCCTGTTTATGTAGAAATTCTAATTTATATAATAAGTATACTATACAAGTAAAAGATTTTTATAATGCATCTATAGAAACAATGAAAATGTCTATACCTATAACTTGCAATCGTATGTCTAATATATCACTTCATTCAATTAGCTCTATGATAGTTCCATCTAGACTAGTTCTATCAGGTATTAGTTACAGTCAAGCATTGAGTATGTATGGTGTTATAAGTGGGATGGTAATGCCATTTGTTTATCTTCCTTTTACTTTAGGTTCAGCTTTAGTAGTTAATTTAATACCTAGCATTTCTCAAGAAATGTCCTTAGGCAAATACAAAAATGTAGTAAGAAAAATCATTTATGCTTTATCACTCACTTTTATTGTTGGAATTATATCTTCTATATTTTTTTATTTTTTTGGAAATAGATTATGCTTGGCTATATTTGATAATGCTTTAGCTGGTACTTATTTAAAAGCGATGTTTTTAGTACCTTTGTTTATGTCTTTGAATCAAACTTTGTCAGGAATATTACATTCTATAAGAAAAGAAGTAGCTTCTAGTGTAATTACAATTATTAGCATGGTTGTGCAGTTAATATCAATATATATATTACTTCCAGTTCCAGATATAAATATTTATGCTTATATATATACAGTGACGATAGTTTCACTTTTCACATGTTTATTACATCTTATAGTTCTTGCTAGAGCTTTGAAAAACTTTAAACATTAGGAGGCTAAAATGAATAATAATAAAGATATAAAACCCTTTTATATATATGCAGATAAAAATTCTCTATATATAAAAAATATAAATGAACAAACTGAGAGGTTAGCAAGTAATATTTGTGCTTATTCTGCGAATATTGATGATAATAATAATATTCATATTTGCGGGCTAGATTTTAGAGGAAAGTTGACCCATTTTTTCAATAATAATGGGTATTGGTTAAAAAAACCAGTTGGTAAGATATTTAATAATATTAAAAATATTAAAGATATGAGGCTATACGTTCTTAATGACATTTTGAATATATTCGTAGTTGAAAAATATCCAATGTCTGAAAATTTATATAAGATTTCTCACTTTAATTTTAATGCTAGTGATTATAAGATTTATAGATATACTATTAATAACATTTATAAAGATAATGAACATATCTATAAGTTAAATATTGATGAGTTATCAAATATTGTATTTGAATATAAATCCTCAAATGCAGGCGCTAGAGATGTAAATGACAATACTATTATTTTTAATAATTCTTCCAGAAAATGGATAAATACAACTTCTCTAATAAGAAGTTCTGATAACAATTCTAAAGCCGATTCTCATGGTAACTCCAACATAAAAGATGATATCTTTGAATACTGTTATAGTATAAATTATAAACTTTAAATAATACAAAGAAGGCTATCAAAATTATTGATAGCCTTCTTAATATTATTTATCTACCACAACCACAATTTCTTTTATTACATTCTTTATTATTATTTGTGTCTTCACCTCTGCCAAAATCACATACTTTATTAAATGTATCTACTATTCTTGGTTGTAGACTATTTGATGCTCCTAAAACTACTATCTGATCACTTATTAATGCACTAACTATACATTGTAAGCATAATACTAAATCTATATCATTTGGTATACATAAATCAAAATAACCCTCACATCCATCATGATCTACATATCTTAAAAATGCCTTACCTATACAATCTACCGTTAAACTAGTTTGAAAATCCTGTCTTAAAGTAAAACCTCTTCCATCTACTGGTAAGCATATAGGAGCAGATAATGTATTGAATATAAACTCAACATCTCCACATTGTCTTTTTTGTCCTCCTGCTCCTCTAACTGATGGATATGCTAATGCTCTAATTTCAGTACATCCACATTTACCTTTTAACTCTAGTACTAAATCTTCTACAATTACAGTTAAGCCTTTTTGTTTATATGCTGTACTTTCACCTTTTCCTTGATTAGAACATATAGCATTTTTTTGTCCACATACCGCATATTCAAATTTAGTTTCACATTCTTTACCATTTATATCTAGTGGTTGTAAGTCATAATCCTCTAGTGTAGTTTGCCCAGGATCGATTACTATTGCACTATAGTTTAAACATACTTCATATATATTTATACTTACTTTACCAGATTTTGGTACATGACCATCTATTTCAATTATTTCGTAATCAAAATTTAATGGTTCTCCACTTGGAGATGTTGCATCTGTAAATGTTTGGAATTCCATAGTATCAAATATTCTATTCGCTTCTATTGCAATCGGTACACTATTTGATACACAGAAATTTTTTGGTGCTATTGGGCTACAACATCCTGATACACAATTATTTGGTATGCACTCTTCTGATTCTATATCACATGGTTCACACTTTGGCTTTGAATTGCAATCACAATGGCAATGACATTCACAATTACAGTCGTGATCGTGGCCGTGATCGCAATTTGGTTTTGATTTACATCCACATGATCTATCTAGTTCGTCACATACATCTTCTTCGTATATTTGTTCTTTATTAACTTTACTAGTATCTGAACTTACTTGATGATTCATTATTTTTCTTTTATTCTTTTTTAGATCTTGCATATCTCATTATCCTCCCCTTGAACGAATTATTCTAAGTGTCTTGGCTTTTTTTTGCCTAATTAATAATATGCATTTTAATTACTATTTGTTACTTACTCGTAGTCTTCATTAACATAAAATAGAATATTTTTTTTTTTTGCAAATATACATTTACTATAAACACTTTTTCAAGGAGGGTGCTCATGAGTTTTATTAATAACTATTCAACTATTATTAGACGTTCTAACAAAGATATGTTTTATTTTCATTTAAAGGAAAATCTGGTATATGATTACTTTGATAATGATGGTAATCTGGTTTCATCTACACCTATAACTAAAACACCTATAGATTTTACTAATTTTTATTTTACTTTAGATAAAGATGATTCTGTGTATGGTGTCTATAAAGATAATTCCTTAAAGATGTTTGAAATCAAAAAAAATAATACTGTATTTTCTAAAAGGGATATCTTAACTTATAATCATAAGAAATTTAATATTTTATTTCCATACATAAGAAAATGTAGTGATGATATACATATTCTATATTATCTATGTAGTAATAATTCAACTAATACATGCGCACTATTTCATCACTATAACCATAATGGAATATGGGCAGAAAATAAGATAGATTTTATAAACCATATAGTCTTAGATAATTTTGTGGTATTGTGGATTCAAGATTCTCCTATTATTTTTTATTTAAATTTAGTTAACGGATATGAAGAAGTATTCTTGTCTAGATTTAATTATAATACTCTTACTTGGTGTAATCCTATACAAATTACCAGCTCTAAGAAAAATAAAATTTATCTATCTGTACTTAAAGACAGTATGAATTTCTATCATCTAACTTTTTGTGAAAATGTAGATAATGGATATTCTGTAAAATACATAAATGGATATTTAATGGAAAATAAATTAGATGTGAATATATCAAAATATATCACTGGTCCTTCCACTTGTATGTATCCTAATTTGGTAAAGAATGAATCTAATTTATATTTGATGTGGGTTAACTACGGCAAATTAAATACTACTGTATCTACTGATTTAGGCAAAACATGGGGTGAGCATGAAGTAGATGATTTTAGTATAGAAGAAGAGTTTACTAGAGCAAAATTTGTATCTAATTACAAAGACGATCTATCTTATAATGTAACTTCTATTTTTACAACTTGTGATGATGTGGGGATTTTAGGATTTTAATTATAAAAAAAGTGTTGCTAAATTAGCAACACTTTTTTTATGACTGAAATCCCAAAACACCGGTGGCCCATGCAAATTCATACCCGAGATACTCCCAGGTGGGTGACCTGTTAATAACTTTTAACTTCCTATAAAAAATTGTACAGGCATGTCATCTATTACTAAACTCAGTCTCCCGAACAACATTTGTCGGTTGAATTTACACAAAGCTTATCGAGTGATTCAGGATTTCATATTCTTATTATATAATAAAATCAAATATTTTTAAAGTGGTTTTATATAGTAATTAATATAAATTTAAGACTTTTTTCCACATTAATCCTCATTTTCATCTATGTAGTTACTAATTTCGTCATTTTCTTCCTCATAATACTCTTCTTCATATTCCTCATCATAATATTCATCTTGTTCATACTCTTCATTATCATTATTGTCATCATTATCTACTCTTAAAAGACTTCCTAATAATTTTAAGTTATTCATACTTCCTAGATTATTTATATTTGCTAATGAACTTAAACTAAATCCACCTTCTCCAAAATCATCTGGCAAAAATAATTCTGCAAATAAATCTATTTTCTTTTTCATATCTATAGCTTTATTAATTGACTCTTTTCTCTTTTCTGGAAATACTTCTAGTATTTCTTTTATCATCATATTTTTTTTATCTTGTTCATCCATACTTCTAAAAAAGTTCGCTTCATCTTCTTCTATTTCTTCTATACTACTAAGTTTTTTAATTCCTTTTACTAAATCTAATAAACTCTCTACTTTTACTAATATTTTTTTTTCATCTCTAGACATATATTTCTTAGTTCTTGTTATTATCTCCATCCCACGCTCTAAATCTTCATCACTTAAATCCATTAACTTCATACCTTTATTTATATCATCCATGTTAAATCCAAATAAATTTTCACTTCTCTTTGTTTCTTTTTTCTTTTTAACTTTTTTAGATTCTTTTGGTTTTGTAGAATTCTCTTTTTTTACCCGTTGTTTTTGATTTGATGAATTTCTTGTTGTATCGTCCGTTATCTTCTTTGATTTTGATTTATTTTTATTATCAAATAACGATAGGTCCCCTAGCGATATATTTCCGTTACTTAATGCAATCATTCCAAGTATCAATAGTATATTATTCAATCATAATCACCCCTTAAGATATACTTCTCCCTCATATATAAAGTATGTTTCCTCTGTTATTAGTGTTACTTTTTTTAATTCTTCTGCATATACATTACCTATAAGAAATTTTATTTATCTCAATATATATTTCATAATTTATAAATTATTTCTATATATAAATAGTATGAGGTAAGTTCAATATATATTATAGAAAGGGGAATTTTTATGAAAAAACTAAACACAGAGGCTTTAGAAAAAATGGCTAAGCAAAAAAATATAGATAAAGACAAAATAGAAAAGATTGCTGATAATTATAAAGGTAAATCAGAAAATGAACTTATGGATGAATTGGTGAAAATAGGTCAAACATTACAAGGAAGAGAAGAAGTTGTTTCTAAATTCAAAACTTTTTTAGATGAAGACCAGCGTAAAAAATTAGATTTAATAATGAATAAAATATCTGATGCTGAAGTACAAACTAAATTAGACAGTAAAAAGTCTAAACAAAAAAAATCTAGTTCAAATACTAAATCATCTAATCAATCAAATCTACCTGAAAAAACTAGCAAAAACCCTAAATCCACTAAAAATAGTTCTTCTGTAAATGAAAAAACACCAGATGCTACATCTAATAAAAAGGTAAAGAAAGTTGTGAAAAAAGTTAAAAAATCTAATCAAGATTAATAATCAGTATATTACAAGTTGTCTTAATATATAAAAAATATAGCTAGAGTCAAAATTAACTCTAGCTATATTTTTTAGTTTTCTAATTTATAATGAATATCTTGAATTAGAGTATCTTTTATAACCTTTGCACTTGATAAAATTTCTTTACAACTATTACTATAGCTATCATGTAGTTCTTTATTCTCAAGACCCATTAAATTTACTTTTACATTAAGTATTGCTCCTTCTAATCCTGTATATAACATTAACGTTCCTACTCCTATATCTGTTATTGCATTTTGATTTCCATATGTAACTAAGTATTCTAATGATTCTAATGCTTTAAGAGATAATTTAGCTGTTTTAAATGGCACATCTATAGAAAATAAAGTTGCATCTTGAATAGCATTTTTTCTAAGCTTTATTTGATTTTCTGTTTCTTTTGGCATTCTCATAGCTTTCATAACTTCAGTAAAAGATTCTGTATCTTTATCTATAAGTTCTAATAACTCTTGTCTTATGTCTGCCATTTTATTAAATCTATCAACAAATTCTAATCTTATACTTTCATCTAAAGCTTCATATTTTTTCTTTCCAAAACTTAAATGTGCCATCATTCTTGCAAGTGCAATTCCTATATTACTTGCTAGAGCTGCTACAGATCCACCACCCGGAGCTGGCGAATTAGAATCTACTTCCTCTGAAAATTCAGCTAGGCTCATATCTATTAACTTCATATATTATTTTTCCCCCTTTATTTATATACTACCTGTTTATTTTCTACAACTAATACACCTGATTTATATACTCTATCAACATGATTTATTCCAAAATGATACATAAGGTATTCTACGTTAGGTGCATCAAATACTACTAAATCAGCTTTTTTACCTATCTCTATTGAGCCTATCTCATTTTGTCTGTCTATAGCATAGGCTGCATTTATAGTAACTGCATTTAATACTTCATTCGGTGTCATTTTAAGACCTAAGCATCCTAATTGCATTACAAACTGTAAGTTCTCACTTGGACAACTTCCTGGATTGTAATCACTAGATAATGCTACAGGTACTCCTAACTCTATCATCTTTCTTGCATCTGCATATGCTTTATTTAGGTTAAATGATGTTCCTGGAAGTATATTTGCTATTACATTATTTTCAGCCATCATTTTCAAACCTTCTTCACTTGCTGCCATCAAATGATCTGACGATGTACATTTTAATTTAGCCGATAATTCAGCTCCTCCTAGTGATACAATCTCATCTGCATGAATTTTTAATTTATATCCCATTTCTTTTGCTTTGGATAATATGTACTCTGTTTCCTCTATTGTAAATACGCCTTCTTCACAAAATACATCACAAAACTCCGCTAATCCTAATTCTTTAACCTTAGGCATCATTTCATCAACTATTATATCTATAAATGACTTATGATTTTCTTTATGTTCTATTGGAATTGCATGAGCTCCTAAAAAAGTATGAACTAAATCTACTGGATGTTTTTTCTCTAAGTCTTTTGCCACTTTTAATTGCTTTATTTCTGCATCTAATTCTAAGCCATACCCACTTTTTGCTTCTACTGTTGTAACCCCAAATTCTAGCATTCTATCTAAACTCTTCTTTGCCTTATCGTATAATTCTTCACTACTTGCTTCTTTAGTAGACTCTACAGTACTTAATATACCTCCACCTTGTTTTAATATTTCTATATAAGGTAGTCCAGATAATTTTTTAGAAAATTCATTTTCTCTAGAACCTCCATGAACTAAGTGAGTGTGAGAATCTATTAAACCAGGTGTTACTAAAAGACCTTTTACATCTTCTATCTTTGTATAATTATTTATTATTTTTTTATAGTCATTTTTGGTTCCTATATCTATAATTTTACCATCTTTTATCGCTATATATGCATCTTCAATAATTTCTAATTCATTCATTTCTTGACCCACTTTAGGTCTTTCTAAACCTTTGCATGTAACAAGTTTTCCTATATTTTTTATAACTAAGTCTACTCTCATATCATCTACTCCATTAAGCTAGTCTCTAGTACTTTATCTAGACTAAAATTTTCTAATCCTAAATAATATCCTGCTACATCTATTAATGCTTCCATTGGGCATAATCCAACAACTTCACTTCCTGTAACATTAACTCCATATCTTTTTGCTTCCATTTTTACAGCTTCAAAAGCTCTATACATGCTAGTTTTAGTATAATCAGTTAAATTCATAGTTACTTGAGTTAATTTTCTTTCTGGTATTTCTACTGGTCCTGCTTTTATATATCTATATCCTCCACTTGAAAATCTTATAGTTTTAGCAATCTTACTTGCTATATTTAAATCCTGTGTATCAAGATTTATATTGTAAGCTATAAGAGGTCTTCTAGCTCCGATTGCTATTGCCCCTGCAGTTGGATGCTTTTTAGCTTGTCCGAAATCAGGAGCCCAATTTTCATCTTCAAACTTAGTATCTAAGCCTTCATACTCACCTTTTCTAACAGTAGCCAAATTTTCTCTTTCAGGTTTAATCGCAGCTTGTTCATATAAAAATACTGGTATTTCATACTTTTTCGCTACTTCTTCTCCTAATTCTTTCGCTATATTTATAGCATCTTCCATAGTCATATCTTTTATAGGTATGAATGGACATACATCTGTAGCCCCAAATCTAGAGTGTTGTCCCCTATGAACATTCAAATCTATAACATCCTTTGCAATTCCAATTGCTTCTAATACCGCATCTTTTACTTTTTTAGGATCCCCTATTACTGTAACCACAACTCTATTATAATTTTCATCAGCTTCATAATTGAGCAGTTTTACTCCTTCTTTACCTCTCAATGGAGTAACTATTTTCTCTATTTTTTCTAAATCTCTACCTTCACTAAAATTTGGTACACATTGTACTATAGCCATTTTTAGCCCCCCCTTTATGATTTGTCAATCTTGATAACAAATAGTAAATCGTGAACTATTTAACTCACTATTTACTATTTATTAAATTTGTAAATAAAATTTATTTTTATAAAATACTTTTTTCTATAACTTCATTTATTAAATCTTCATTAACTATATATGGAAGTGTTATATGGTCTTTACCTTCACACATTTTGTTATATTCAATAACAGTAGTTATAGAATTTTCATTTCTAGCCCAGGCGCGTCTCGCAACGCCACTCATAACATCCCATGGCATAGATGTTCTTAATATATCATCAACCCTTTGAGATCCATCAAGAACCATTCCAAATCCACCATTGATAGATTTACCTATACCAACGCCACCGCCATTATGTAGTGCTACTAAACTCATTCCTCTTGCACAGTTTCCTGCAAAACAATGAGTAGCCATATCAGCCATTATGTTACTTCCATCTTTTATATTAGATGTTTCTCTAAATGGAGAATCTGTTCCAGATACATCATGATGATCTCTACCTAACATCACTGGTCCTATTTCACCGCATCTTACCATATCATTAAACTTAAGTGCTATATTTGTTCTTCCCATAGCATCTTGATAAAGTATTCTTGCTTGTGTACCAACTACCAATGCATTTTTCTTTGCATCTCTTATCCAAGCCCAATTATCTCTATCTTGATATCTTCTATTAGGATCTATTATATCCATAGCTGCTTTATCTGTTTTTTCTAAATCTTCTTCTTTCCCAGTTAAACAAACCCATCTAAATGGACCATATCCGTAATCAAATAAGTGAGGGCCTAATATATCTTCAACGTATGATGGGAATATAAATCCATCTTTCTCATCTACGCCATTTTTAGAAATTTCACTGCATCCTGCATCATAAACAGCTTTCATAAAACTATTTCCATAATCAAAGAAGTAAACTCCTCTATCATGTAACTTTCTTATTAAATCAAAATGTTTTATCAAAGTCTTATCAACTAGCTCTATAAATTTTTCCTTATCTTGAGCTAATAATCTAGTTCTTTCTTCAAAAGTAATTCCAGTTGGACAATATCCTCCATCATAAGCAGCATGGCAAGATGTTTGGTCTGAAAGTAAATCTATATGTACATTATTTTCTACTGCATACTCTAGTAAATCAACTATATTACCGTGATATGCAATTGCACAAGGCTTTTTATTTTCCATATACTCTTTAGCTATTTCAAAAGTTTCTTTGCAAGTTGTTGCAACTTTGCTTACCCATCCTTGAGTATATCTAGTTTCTATTCTAGAATAATCAACTTCGGCTATTATTCCAACACCACCAGCTATTTCTACTGCCTTACCTTGTGCTCCACTCATTCCTCCTAACCCTGATGTTACAAATAACTTCCCTGCCAAATCAGAATGTTGGTCTACTCCAAGTACTAATCTTCCTGCATTTAGAAGTGTCGAATACGTTCCATGAACTATTCCTTGAGGACCTATATACATAAAACCACCTGCAGTCATTTGTCCATAGTTAGATACTCCTATTGCTGCTGCTCTTTTCCATTCTTCTTGATTATCAAACATACCTATCATAAGCCCATTCGTCAGTATTACTCTTGGAGAATCTGGTTTTGATTTAAATAATCCCACTGGATGACCTGATTGAATTGCTAATGTTTGATCTTGTGTTAAAACTTTTAAATATTCTTTAACTACTACATATTGCATCCAGTTTTGGAACACTTGCCCCGTTTCCCCATAAGTGACAAGTTCATAAGGATAAAGCGCTATATCAAAATCCAAATTATTGTCTATCATAACTTGAAATGATTTTCCTTCAATACATCTTCCTTCATATTCATCTATAGATTTTGCTTTTAAACTACCTTCTGGTCTAAATCTATAACCGTATATTCTTCCCATAGTCATCAATTCATTTAAAAACTCAGGTGCTAATTCTTCATGGTATTCTTCTGGTATATATCTTAATGCATTTTTTAATGCTAACTTAATATCGCTATCTGATAACTTTGCTTCTCTTTTTGGTGCTCTTCTTATTCCTTCTATAAAGTTTGGTACTTCTTTAGGAATATATTTTATTTTTATACTCATAGATTCTTCTATATCTTTATTTAACCTATTTAATATTTTTTCCATATTTATACCTCCTAATTTATACTAAACTGTACTTTTAGCTAAAACATCTTCATCTATTAATAAACTATCTTCTAATGCTTTCTCTACAGCTTCAACTAATAAGTTTTGCTTAATTATTTCCTCACTAATATTAATATCTTTATACATTACTCTGTCTTTATCTACAAAAGGAGTATGTTCTCTTACTACTTTATAAGCTGCTTCTGTTCCTATACCTAATTTTTTCTTACCTCTTAAGTCTATCGCTTGAACTGCTCCTAAAATTTCCATAGCTATTACTTTTCTTGCATTTTCCATTATTTCTTTTGCTTTTCTCGCTGCTATTGTTCCCATAGATACATGGTCCTCTTGGTTTGCTGATGATGGTATTGAATCTACACTTGCTGGATGTGCTAAAACCTTATTTTCTGATACTAATGATGCTGCACTATATTGTACTATCATAAATCCTGAATTTAACCCTCCCTGGTTTACTAAAAATGCTGGTAATCCATGACTTAGTGCTGGGTTAACTAATTTTTCTAATCTTCTTTCTGATATATTTGCCATTTCCGCTAAAGCAATTCCTAAAAAGTCAAAACTTAGTGCCATTGGTTGTCCATGGAAATTACCTCCTGATATAACTTCTTCTTCTTGTGGGAATATTATTGGATTGTCCGTTACTGAGTTGATTTCTATGTTTATTTTATTTTTTACATACTCTATTGCATCTTTACTTGCTCCATGAATTTGCGGAGAACATCTTAGAGAATATGCATCTTGTACTCTCATTTCACCTTGCTTAGTAGTCATTTCACTATTTTTTATTATTTCTAATATATTTTTTGCTGTATTTATTTGACCTTTGTGTGGTCTTACATTATGTACTTTTTCATCCAGAGAACATGTTATTCCATTTAAAGCTTCTATAGTAAGTCCTAATGCTATATCTGCTGTTTTTAATAGGTTAATCGAATCATATACAGTTAATAAACCAACTGATGTCATTACTTGAGTTCCATTTATAAGTGCTAATCCTTCTTTTGATGATAGGTACTCTAAAACTTTTATACCTGCTTTTTCCATAGCATCTTTAGAGCTTAATCTCTCTCCTTTATATATTGCTTCTCCTTCTCCCAACATAGTTAGTACCATGTGAGACAGTGGTGCTAAATCTCCCGATGCCCCTAAAGATCCTTTTTCTGGTATTATTGGATGAACACCTTTATTTATCATTTCTAC
Source organism: Romboutsia sp. (assembly GCF_056995035.1). Lineage (NCBI taxonomy): Bacteria > Bacillati > Bacillota > Clostridia > Peptostreptococcales > Peptostreptococcaceae > Romboutsia > Romboutsia sp. The sequence continues at coordinate 20,084 of NZ_JBXKIW010000008.1, forward strand.
TAAAGTTTGCAATGTCTCTATTCTTATACCTGAGTGACCCTTGGAAAGTGCATTTACTCTAAGCAACATGATACCTCTTACTATGTCTTCACTTAAAGGATTTCCAACTCCACAAGAATGACTTATTATTAAGTTTCTTTGAAGTTGTTTTGCGTCTTCTTTTGATATTGCTACATCTGAAAACTTTCCAAAACCAGTTGTTATACCATATGATATTTTTTCCTCATCAACTAGCTTGTCAACTAAATCCCTAGCTATCTTTACTTTACTTAAGGCTTCTTCAGTTAATATAACTTCATAATTTTTTCTAGAAACATTAACTACATCTTCTATTGTCAAACTATTTCCATCAATTAATACTCTATCCATAATTTATCCCCCTTACCATTATTAATTTACTTGTTTTAAAAGTAAATAATTTTAAAATAAGTAAATTTATAAATGATATATTTATAATATCATTCTAAATACTTCTATGCCTATATTGACAATCCTTCTCTTATTTTAGCTATTTATTTTTATATATCAAAAAAGCATATTACCTCTTTAGATAATATGCTCTCTATTTCAAAAAAATTATATTTATTTTCTATTTATAACACTTTCTCTTTCTACTATTCTATATGGTAGTTCTATTTTTTTATTTTCTAATGGCTCTTTATTTATCATTTTTATTACCATTCTCATAGCAACTGCTCCCATATCATATAACGGTTGATATACTGTCGTCAATTTAGGTCTATACATCTTAGCTATTTTAACATCATTAAATCCTGCTACAGATATATCTTCTGGCACTTTATATCCAGCATCACATATTGCATTTATAGCTCCTATAGCAGCTTCATCACCTGTTACAAATGCTGCATGAGGAATTATACCGTCATCTAATAATTCTTTCATACTTTGGTAACCTGTTTCATAAGTAGTTCCACCATTTTTTATTAGAGTCTTGTCTAGTTTTATATTATTTTCACTTAAAGCATCTTCATATCCTGATAGTCTTTCCATTTCAAGAACAGTATCATCTTTACTTGTCATTATAAATGCTATTTTTTCATGTCCTTTACTTACAAGATACTTAGTCATATCATAAGTTGCTTTCTTATTACTTGTACTTACTGTGTGTATATCGTAATTTCTAGCAGTTTTACTTATATATGTTGCTGGCATTCCACAATTTTGAATATAGTCTACATGCTCTTCTTCTACTCTCCAAGAGATCATTACCATACCTTCTACTTGTTTAGCTCTTAATAAGTTTATACTCTTTAATTCTTGTTCTCTACTAGAATAAGTGTTTGCTAAAAGGATATCATAGTTATACATCTTAGCTACTTCTTCAATTCCATTTAATATTTCATTTACAAAAGAATCCGATAACTCTGGTACTATTACTCCTATTAGCTGGCTTTTTTTAGTTACTAAACTTCTTGCAAGCGGATTTGGAATATATCCTGTCTCCTTTATGACATCTAAAACTCTTTGCTTCACTTCGTCCGTTACTGGTTTTGAATCATTTATAACTCTAGATACAGTAGATATAGAAACACCTGCTTGCTTCGCTACATCTTTTATAGTTATGTTATTTTTCATGTCCAATCCCTCCTTGTCTTTATTTTATTTATTTAAAAGTTATTTTACTTTTTTATTAAAATTCTATTTTATCATATATTTCTAATTATATAAATAGATTCTTAAGTATTATGTAAATCTTTCTTATCTTAATTATGTATTTATTTTATATTTTTATTCAAAATAATATACATAAAAAAGCATCAGTATTAAATACTGATGCTTTCTTGAGAGTTATTTATTAGCAACAACAATCATCGTCGCCAAGTCCTCCTCCACAAGAACATGCTATTAATAATAATATTAAAAATGGTATCCATGCCATTATATCTATGTCACACCAGCTATCTCCAAATGCTAGGAATAAGAAAAATAGTACTATGATCCACCATGCACCTCCGCCGAAACATCCACCTTCACCAAAAAATCTACTTAGCATAATAAAATCCTCCCATTAAAATATTTAATCCATAATATAGGCTTTCTGTATATTTGCTTGTTAGTCAACTATATATTTTCATGCTGACTTTTTTACATATTATATACTATACATTTATTTAAAATTTGTTACTAAAAACATTCTTCACAGCTACAAAGTATTAATAATAAAATTAAGAAAGGTATCCAATCTGTTATACATATTTCATTCCAGCTATCTCCAAATGCTAAGAATAGGAAAAATAGTATTATTATCCACCAAGCGCCTCCAAATAATCCATCATCGCCACCAAAAAATCTATCTAACATTTTATTCATTTTGCTACCTCCTGTTGATATTTAATTTATTGAGCTTTCGCTCTTAAGATATAATATGCAACTTACATAATTTGTGATAGCGATTTGAGATTATTTTTTTTATTATATATCATCACTCTTTTACATTCTAAATCATATTGTTTTAATACTCCTTTTGGAACCTACATTAAATAAATCTTCTAGATACATACACAAAAAGGTGCAATTTGCACCTTTTTATGTTTATACTAACTTAATTAATTAACATCCGCAATCAAAATTGTTGTCAAGGCATCCACAATCTCCGTCTCCTATTTCTCCACATGAACATACAATTAATAGTAATATTAAGAATGGAATCCAATCAGTTATACATATTTCACTCCAACACTCTTGGAAAGCTAAGAATAGGAAGAATAATACTATTATCCACCATCCTCCTCCTCCAAAACAATCAAACATTCTAGTTAATTTGCTACTCACACAAATCCCCTCCTAAATATAATATACTTATTTATGCAAGTACTTAGCTGTCTGTAGGGCCTTCACCCTTTCTTTAATATAGTATGTAATTTTCTAGAAAGTGTTATTATTTTTTATATATTTTTTTATCTTTACTTTTACTAATTTTGTAACATTTAGTTTTATATAATTTAAAGAGGCTCAATCTAGAGCCCCTATGTTCTTAACAACAACATCCACCATCAAAGTCAAAATTAGTTAAAAGTAAAATTAATAATACTATCCATATTAATGCCATATCATCACAGAATATCCATTCAAGTAAATCTTCTCCTAACAAAAGAATGGCCCCTACTATTAATAATATTACTAATCCTCCTCCTCCGCAAAATAGATCATTTCCAAAGAAACGTGATAAGCCTTGCTCATTTGACATTTTTATACCCCCATTTTTGATTTATAGGTATATCTTGTTAATACCTATTTAATAAATATTATGTAATAATGTGTAAAATTGTTACTTTTTATTGATTTATAAGTTTATAGTTTTACTTGTACAAAATTTAATTAAAAAGGTTATTTATTATTTAAACAAAAAAAAAGAAATCAAAGAGATTTCTTTAAGTTAATTTACTAGCAACAGCTATCATCAAAATTAAATAATAAAAGCATCACTAATATAATCCATATCCAGGCACTATCATTTTCTAAAAAGTTCTCTAGTATATCTGTGCATAGTACAAGAGATATTAATACTATTATTATTAGCATGCCATTACTAAAAAGGCCATTATTGCCTCCAAAAAAACGGGATAATGTATCTTCTAATTTTGCCATGACCTTCCCCCCTTTAAGTTTAAAGTACCTTTTGTTAAATATATATGTTTTTAAATAAAGTAAGTTACCTATATAAAATTCTATTAACTATTAATTTATCTATTTCTTCATTACACATTTTATTATATTTATTTACTTTTTCTAAAGATATTTCCTTATTTTCATATTCTGATATGCTTTGTATTAAACTATTTATTGATTTTATTTTATATTCTTTGTAGTCACTCATTAAAAACGTTGTGTGTGAATTATTTATTCCTTTTTTTAATGTTACTAATCTTGATATGTACTCGTCTTTCTTTTCAATTACATATTCTTCTTTCTTAACTACATCTTCTAGTATAATGTTACTTTCAACTACGTAATCTCTAATCTTTTGCATATCTAGTGTTACTGAATTATAGTAAAAATTTGCTAATATTACTAGAAATACTCCTACAGATGATACTAGTAAACCTATATACTTCATAACAATTCCTCCTATGTTTAAACTTCTATACTAATTTATATTCATTTTATAAAACTTTATTACTTTTTCTTAAATCTATATTGTAAAATTTCCAATATTATATTAAACTACAATTAAATTTATAAAACCATTTTAGGAGGGTACACTAATGTTTGAAAAAATGAAATCAATCATCGCAGACCAATTAGGGATAGATGATACAGATAAGATAACTATGAACACATCTTTAATAAATGATTTAGAAGCAGATTCTTTAGACGCTGTTGAAGTTATAATGGCTATTGAAGATGAATTCGGTATCGAAATACCAGATGAAGAAGCTGAACATTTTAAGACAATTGGAGATATTTATAAATTTGTAGAAGAAAGTAAATAATTCTTAAAAATAAAGAACCGAGCTTATTTAGCTCGGTTTTTATTGATTAAATTAGCAACAACAATCATCATCACAACAATCGTTATTATTATTAAACATAAATAATAAAAATACTATAAGTATAATCCAAACTAATGAATTACTTTGTTCAAAGAAGCACTCTAAACCTCCGTTGCTATTCATAAATAATAGTACTACTGCCCCTATTATTAAAAATAACATCATTGGGTTATCATCTATAAAATCACATCCTCTAAAAAGCCCTTGTAATTGTTCCATTTCATATCCTCCTTAATATGTAATAGACTTTGAGATTTGTCTTATTTAATTATATGATAATATATAGATTCTAGTGCCTGTCTATGTTATTTATTATAATATAATTGTATTCCACTAATATAGTACTCATTATTCATAATAAGGTTCAATGTGAACTATAACCTGAGCACTTTTATTAATCTTTACTCTTATCATTTCTTCAATATCATGATTTAGCATATGAGCTTTTTCAACTGTTATATTAGGGGCAATCATTACATGCATATCAACATAAGCATCACTTTCGCTACCTCTACTTCTTATATTATGAACTTCTTTTATTTCTTTAAAATTTTTAAGGATACCTCTTATATCATCTTCGTCTATTATTGCCTTATCTACTAATACATCAATAGTAGACTTAAATATTTCATAAGATGCATGAAGTATAAATCCTGCAACAATCAAGGATGCTATTGGATCAATTATAGCTGGAAGACCTAATCTTACACCTATTAATGTTATTAATACTCCTACAGATACAAATATATCACTCTTCGTATGAAGTGAGTCTGAAGTAAGTATATAACTATTTAGTTTTTTACCTACTCTATATTCATATGTACATACAAATATATTAATTAATAAAGTAATAACTAAAACTATTAAACTTTCAATAGTTATAGATGGCATAACTGGATTTTTAAATCTTAAAAATGCATCTACAATTATTTTTCCTCCAATAAAAAGAAGCATTCCTCCAATAAACAATCCTGATATAACCTCAAATTTCTTATGTCCATATGGATGATCTTTATCTACTGGTTTCGATGCAAGACTAATACCTATTAGTCCTACTATATTAGATGTTCCATCAGATATAGAATGGAATCCATCTGCTGTCATACTTGCACTTTTAATAGAGCAGCCTATTATTATTTTTAATAGCGCAACCCCTAAGTTTGCAAATAATATTATCCATAAAACTTTCTTTACCTTTTTGTAATTTTCAACTACCATAAATGGTCCTCCTAAACTACATAAATTAAAAAAATCCACAGAAAAGTTTTTTCAAACTATCCCATGGATTTATATCTCCACTGCTTCTTAAAAAGCCCAGCATCTATAAATAGTGCCTGATAAATTATTATATTTAAGGTTTAATATTGAATTAAATTTAATCAAAGTAAGATAACAGTGTAAATATTAATTTATATTCATTTTAAACTAATTATGTTCCTATCTATCTAAATTTTTTTAATAAATTAGTTATTTCTATAGTTATCACAGGTGCATTATAACCTTTAATAACTGACCATAAACATTTTCTAAACCTCTACATTTTCTTATATAAATATCATTCCAAATTTATTAATTTATTAATTTAATATACTAAAAAAGATGTAGATAAATTTATTTTTACACAAATCTATCTACATCCTCATCTCAATATCTTACCGCAAAATTCAACGGCTTATTGACGGTTCACTGAAATGTTTACAGTGTCCATTTATGAAACTTAGCTCATATTGATAAAGTATTCATGGAAAGTCGTATCATTCGTCAGTTCAGGATGGAAAGAAGTTGCAAGCATATTTCCTTGACGTGCTGCTACGATATTTCCATCAACCTTATGAAGCAAATCAACTTTTTCATCTATATCAACAATGTATGGAGCTCTGATGAACACCATAGGAATTTCCTTTTCAGATATCTTTTCAATCACTTCATTAGTGATGAAGCTATCTAGTTGAGATCCATATGCATTTCGTTTCACTTTGATGTCCATAACTTTTAGGTGAGAGTTTTCATCACCATCAAGCTTTTTCGCAAGAAGAATCATTCCTGCACATGTTCCCCACACAGGTAGACCATTGTTGATTTTATTTATTAAAGTTTCTTTGATTTGAAAATCATCAAGCAGTTTTCCCATTGCTGTACTTTCGCCACCAGGTAAAATAATTCCATCAAGATTATTGAGTTGTTCGGCTTTTCTTATCTCAATACCTTCGTGACCTAGTGATTTTATTATCTCTATATGCTCATTAAATGCACCTTGAAGTGCCAAAACACCTATCTTTTTCATTTTAGTACCCTCTATTAGCCATTCTTTCTTCTTCGTCTATTGAATAAACATTGATCCCAACCATTGCTTCTCCAAGATTCTCTGATACCTCAGCTAGTATCTTTGCATCATTAAAGTGTGTAACGGCTTTTACAATAGCACTAGCTCTTTTTCTCGGATCTCCAGATTTGAAAATTCCAGAACCAACGAATACACCATCGCAACCAAGTTGCATCATCATTGCAGCATCAGCAGGAGTAGCAACACCACCAGCCGCGAAGTTTACAACAGGAAGTTTTCCATGTTCATGAACATATTCAACTAAATGAATAGGAGCTTGTAGTTCTTTAGCAGCGTTCATTAATTCATCTTTCAATAAACCTTGGATTCTTCTGATTTCAGAGTTCATCATTCTCATGTGTCTAACTGCTTCGATAACATCACCTGTTCCAGGCTCACCTTTAGTTCTAATCATTGAAGCACCTTCACCAATCCTTCTTAAAGCTTCCCCTAGGTTTTTAGCTCCACAAACAAAAGGAATTTGGAAAGCTTTTTTGTCAATATGTAGAGTCGGATCAGCAGGTGTTAAAACTTCACTTTCATCAATATAGTCAACGTTAAGAGCTTCTAAAATTTGTGCTTCAACGAAATGTCCAATCCTTACTTTCGCCATAACTGGAATAGAAACAGCTTTTTGAATACCTTTAATCATTTCTGGATCTGAAGCACGTGCAACTCCACCATCTTTTCTAATATCAGCAGGAACTCTTTCAAGAGCCATAACAGCACAAGCACCAGCTTCTTCAGCGATTTTTGCTTCTTCAGGAGTTGTAACATCCATTATTACTCCACCCTTTAACATTTGTGCTAAGTTTTTATTTAATATGTATCTACTGTTCATTTTTGTATCCCCCTATTTTATAATTGTTTGATTTGTATTGCCTTTTCTAATTGAATTATAGTACAATTTTGCATTTAGTTCAATGATTTGTATACAATAATAACATTTTCCTAAAATTGTACTAGTACAATTCTTCATACGATACATATCTATCATTAATTCTCTTCTTTACAATAAGTACTTATAATGTCTAGTTAAGTTTGTCATATAGATCTTTTTTAGTTTTAAGCACTAAAAAGGCACAAGAAATTAATTTATTCTTGTGCCTTTTTGCTATTTTTCTTCGTAGAATCTTACATTTTTAATAGTTATATCTATAGTTCCATCAGGATTTTGTTTTACGCTATACTTCATAGGATCTTCAAAATCATCTAAATTTCCTTTTACATCAAATCCGTTATCTGTTTTTATACCTCTTTTCTTAAGCTTCTTTTCTACCCATTTTTTATCTATATTAAATCCTTCATCTAATCCCTTATCTTCCATATGCTCTTTAAAACTGTCTTTTAAGTTTTCATCTTTTATAGAGCTTTCAACAAAGTCATTTATATCTATTTCATGCTTTTCTTTTAATGTATAGTTTAATATACTTCTAACATCTTCAGCTTGTTTTATATCATCACTTAATGCATTAGTTATCCAGTTTTCAGCAGAATTTTTAAATACTTTAGTTTTATATTTATCATCATCTATTTTTTCTGCGTTTAAGAACTCTACTATAAATTTAGATTCACTTTCTTCTTTTTCTGCATCTTTATCTAAAAGTCTTAAATGGAACTCATCATTTATACCGCTTATTCCTACTATTGCACATTGCTTTTGTCTTCCTGTCTCTGGTATACCTATTTCATTAGCAATCATTTGTATATTGAATTTATCATCTATAAATTCAATTGAATGAGTATATAGCCTTTTATAATCTAATTTTAATATAGCTACATATTTTTCGTCTTTGACAGTATATAGACAAACTGCCAGGTCACAAGAATCTATTTCTGAGTTTATTTTCATAATTTCAAATAAATATGCTGCTATTTCCTTAGAATTTTCTAAGAAATTGTTTTCATCATATATCATTTGTTCACAACAGTCTTTAATCGTATTCTCACTATAGTTCTTAAAAGCACCTTTTCTTAAATCATCATCTTTAGTAACTCTTTTTATAATTTTTTGTAAAAATTTATCTACCTCTGGGTTTATTTTCCCTTCGTAGTCATTTAATATTGGCACATCACTATTTTTATCTAGTACATGTATTATAAACTTATGTATTATCATAATTACACCTCTAATTTATTATTTTAATTTATTTATTAATTCTTCTATATCTTTTGGTAAGTTAGTTTTAAATTCTAATTTTTCCTTAGTTCTAGGTTGCTCAAAAGCTAAACTATATGCATGAAGAGCTTGTCTATTTATAAGATTTTCATCTACATAACCATATAACTCATCACCTATTATACCATGACCTATATGTTCCATATGAACTCTTATCTGATGGGTTCTTCCTGTTTCAAGCCTAACTTCTAGAACTGTTGCATCATTTAATCTATCTATTACTTTATAGTGAGTAACTGAATCTTGACCTCTTTCATCAACTACTCTTTTTATACTATCTTCAGCAGATCTATATATAGGTTTGTTTATAGTCCCACAATCATCTACTACAATTCCTTTAACTACTGTTATATACTTCTTTTCCACCTTATCTTCACTCATGTCATTTGATAAAGTATGATGAGCATAAGCATTCTTAGCTATTATAAGAAGGCCCGATGTATTCATATCTAATCTATTTACAAATCTTGCTTTTACTTTTTCTTTTTTCTTGATAATGTAATCAGCTATACCATTAGCTATTGTATTGTCATAATGGCTTTTTGTTGGATGGACTACCATAAATGGTGGCTTATTTAACATTATTATATCAAAATCATCATAAATTACTTCTAGATTTAAGTCCTGTGGCTCAAAATTAGCCATATCTTCTTCTATTTTAACTTCTATTAAGTCGCCATTTTTTATTTTAGTACTAGGTTTTTTAAATTCTCCATTAACTAACACGCTTTGTTCTCTCTTCATCTTTGATAAAGATCTTACTGAGAAATTTAATTTATCTAGTAGTATCTCTTTTAATGTTGAATCCTCATCACTTGTATATGATATAAGGTTATATCTCTGACTTTCTTTTTTAAACAAATCTGCACCTACTTTCTTTTTGCAATAATAACATTATCTATTTTATACTATTTTTCAGTAATAGATAAGGATTTTTTGTATTTAAATTTGCTATTATCTATTTTTATCTCCTATTCTGTAACAATTAATGTATAGCTATAAATATTATTTAACTAAGTTCTTAATTACACCATAGTATAATTTAACTAATTCTTCATCATAGTATTTATTATTTAGTCTGTAAATTCTACATTTAGTATGTTCAATTTTAATTAACTATCAATAGTTTTATTAAATTATGCTATAATACAAAGTATAAAGGGGTGGAAAAATGAGAAGAATTATAACTATAAATTCAAACCAAGTAAGTAAGTCTATTGAGACTAAAAAACTACTAACTGAGAAACTAATAAATATGGGATTTGAAGTAAGCTATGATTTCCATCCAGATACAGAACTTGTTATATCAATAGGTGGTGATGGCTCTTTTTTAAAGACTATTCACGATTTTGATTTTCCTGAAGTACCTGTTGTTGGAATAAATACAGGACACCTTGGTTTTTTCCCAGAAATTTCTCCCGATAATATAGATAAATTTATTGATGCTTATCTAAAAAAAGATTATTTTATTCAAGATATATCTCTTATCCAAGCTAGTGTTTGTACTAATAAACACTGTTTTGATATGTTTGCTATAAATGAAGTAGTAGTAAAAGGCGATAAATCTAGAACTATACATATTAATTTAAAGGTAAATGATAAACATATTCAAAATTTTTGTGGTGATGGTATGATAGTATCTACACCTACAGGTTCCACAGCTTACAATTATGCAGCTGGAGGAAGTATTGTTGACCCAAGTTTAAATCTTATGCAACTTACTCCTCTTCACCCTATAAACACAAATGCTTATAGAAGTTTTACTTCTAGTATAATTTTTTCTAATGATTCAATAATAAAAATTACACCTGAATATAGATTTGAAGATTCTATATTGGTAGTTATTGATGGAGTTGAACATAGATATAGTCAGATATCTGATATAAAAATATTTGTATCTGATATAAAAATAAATTTACTTAGAATGTCAAACCACGAATTTTGGAGTAGAGTTGCTGAAAAATTTTTATAATACATACTTAGGAGGAATTGAAATATGAAAATAGGTGTGATGAGTGATACTCATGGAAGTTTACTTTATTTTGAAAAAGCATTAAATACATTATCTGAGTGTGATGTTATTCTTCATGGTGGTGATGTATTATACCATGGACCTAGAAATGATATACCTGAAGGGTACAACCCAAAGGGTCTTATTACAAAAATAAATAATGTTAATAACATACTTATAGCTAGAGGAAATTGTGATGCTGATGTAGACCAAATGGTTATAAATCATCCAATACAAAGCCCTTATGTTATGAGTCAATTTGGTGAAGTTAGAATAGTTATGACTCATGGATACACTGATTCTAAAGAAGATACTATAAGAAATGCTAAAAATATGAACGCTGATATACTCATACTTGGACATACTCATGTTAAAGAATTATATTGTGATGAAAATTTAGTGGTTTTAAATCCTGGAAGTACCTCTATTCCAAAGGATGGTACTCACTCTGTAGCAATTATTGATGTAATTCAAAGTGAAGATGAGCTTGATATGGATTTTAATTTAATAGACATAAATACAGGAGAAATTCTACATATAAATAGTGAAGAAGAAGAATAATTTTTCATTATCAATTATGTTAAATTTTATTACTTACAGAAAAAGCACTATGTAATTTAATACATAGTGCTTTTTATTATTATAAACTTATCTTTGTGCATATTTTTCTGCTATTTTAACGATAAGATGAGTACATTTTTCCATAGCTGTTACTGATATACACTCATTCTTACTGTGGAAGTTTAATCCTCCAGTAAATATGTTTGGACAAGGTAATCCCATAAATGATAATCTAGCTCCATCAGTACCACCTCTTATAGGTATTATTAATGGATTTATATCTAAGTCTTTCATAGCTTCTTCAGCTATATCAACTACAAATTTCACAGGTTCTACTTTTTCTCTCATATTGTAGTATTGATCTTTTAAATCTAGAGTTATTCTTCCATCATATTTTTCATTTATTTTAGCTATAGCAGCTTGCATAAATTCTTTTCTTTCTTCAAACTTAGCTTTATCATGGTCTCTTATTATATAAACCATATTTGCACTTTCAACATTTCCATTTATATCATTTAAATGATAGAAACCTTCATATTCTTCAGTAGTTTCAGGTCTTTCATTAGCAGGTAACATTTCAGATATCTCTGCTGCTATATGTAGAGCATTAACTAATTTATTTTTAGCACTACCTGGATGTACATTTCTTCCTTGTACAGTTATAGTTGCTGCTGCTGCATTGAAGTTTTCATATTGAAGTTCTCCTTCTATACCACCATCTATAGTATACGCATATTTAGCTCCAAAATTTTCTACTTTAAATAAGTCTGCTCCTCTCCCGATTTCTTCATCTGGAGTAAATCCTATTTTTATATCACCATGCTTTATTTCTGGATGATTTATTAAATATTCTATAGATGTAACGATTTCCGCAATACCAGCTTTATTATCTGCTCCTAATAATGTAGTACCATCTGTAACTATCAAATCTTCACCTGCCAAATTTGCAAGCTCTGGATAATCTTTCACTTTAGTAACTATATTTAATTCTTCATTTAATATGATATCTTTTCCATCATAATTTTCAACTATTCTAGGCTTAACATCTTTTCCTGTAACATCTGGAGCTGTATCTAAATGAGCTATAAATCCTATTGTCTCTACTCCTTCAGTATTTCCTTTTAACGTAGCCATAACGTAGCTGTTTTCATCTACATTTGCATCACTTAATCCTAATCCTTTTAATTCTTCTACTAAATAATTAGCAAATACTCTTTGACCTTCAGTCGATGGACAATTTGCATTTTTAGGGTCTGCAGTTGTATCAAATGCAACGTATTTTAAAAATCTCTCTACTACTTTTTCTCTCATGTTTTATCCTTCTTTCTTTGGTTGTATTAATAAGTAAATGGTATATACATTTAATTACTTACATTATATTACAAAATAACATTAAAGTATATCTACCTTTTTTAACATTGGGTGCATCATGACTAATTCAAGACAAAAAATAATTCCTATTATCCCTTTACTTGTACTCCTATAAATATTATTCCTAATATTGCTAACTGGCTAAGCCCTATATTTATTAATACTAACTTGGCTCTAATATTTGTCTGAGTAAAGATAAAACTATGGTATGTATAGCAACAAAATAATGTTACATTTTACTTAAAATAAAACACTGCTTATAAGCAGTGTTTTATTTTAAGTAAAAATCCTTATTTTCTTTATTCTATTTTTATCTAAACTTTCTATACAGAATCTTATATTATCAACTTCAATGACTTCATTTTCTTCAGGTAATCTTCTTAAATGCCCTATTATAAATCCACCTATAGAATCAAATTCTTCTGATTCTAATTTAATCCCTATAAATTCATTTACATCACTAATTTTAATGTTACCTTCAACAATATATTCATCTTCTTTTATTACTATTATATCTTCTTCTTCTTCATCAAACTCATCTTCTATATCTCCAACTATTACTTCTACTAAGTCCTCTATAGTTATTAGACCAGCTGTTCCACCATACTCATCTACAACTATAGCCATTTGATTTTTTTCAATTTTCATTTCTTCAAGAAGTTGGGTGATTTTCTTAAATTCATATGTGAAGAATGGCTCTCTCATATAACTTTTAATGTCAAATTTAGATATTTCTTCATTATTCAAAAATATTATATCTTTTATATTAAGTACACCTATAATATCATCTATAGAATCATAGTATACTGGCATCCTACTCAATTTCTCATTTTTAAACATTTCTATGATTTGTTCATAGCAATCTTCTGAATTTATAGCTACCATATCTAGTCTTTGTACCATAGCTTCTTTGGCTTGCATATCTCCAAATTGGAATACATTATTTATTATTTGTCTTTCTTCTGTTTCAAGTACTCCTTCTTCGTGACTTACATTAACCATAGTTTTTAATTCTGCTTCAGTTATATATGGTTGAACTCCTTTACTTTGGATTCCAAACAGTTTAAATATTACATTTGTAACTATATTAAATATCCATACTATAGGTGTTAATATCATTATAATCAATTTAATTGGTTTAGATACTAAAATAGCTATTTTTTCTGAATTATTAGCTGCTATAGTTTTTGGAGTTATTTCTCCAAATATTAATACTAATACAGTCATTACAGCTGTTGCAACAGGTACTCCTTCTGATCCCCCCATTAAAGTTATGAATAATGATGTAGATATAGATGTCGCTGCTATATTTACAACGTTATTACCAACTAATACTGAGCTTAATAGCTTATTTGGGTCTTCTATTAAATTACTTACCAATTTAGCACCCTTTATTCCTTCTTCTTTCATATGTCTCATTCTTATCTTACTTAATGACATCAATGCTGTTTCTGATGCTGAGAAAAATCCTGAAGCCATAAGCAATATTGCTAAAATGACAACTTGAATCAAAATACTGGCTGATTCCAACCTTTACCACACTCCTCGTTTTATGTTTTTATGTTAATATATTATAGCACATTTAAGAATAATTAGGAAATAATGCGAATAGCTAATAAGTTAAGATTCTTAAAATATTATTCCCTAATAACCATGATAAATATTTACTTATTTAGATGTTATATATAGGATGAACTGCTTAGCTTATATATACATATATGTATATATAAGCTAAATTATTATTTAGTTTATAAAAATTCTAATATATCCATATACTAATATAAAATATAAAATGGAGGTCTTTTTTATGAATGATTTACTTGATAAAGGAGCTGTTCTTCAAAGAGATAAAGAAACTTATGCTATAGCACCACATATTCCTGCTGGACTTGTCACATCTGATCAGCTTAGAAAACTTGCCGATGTCGCTGATAAATTTAAAGTAGCAGCAATAAAAATTACAGCAGCACAACGTATAGCATTGGTTGGATTAAAAGAAGATGATATAGATAAAGCTTGGAATGATTTAGGAATGTCACCTGGGGCTGCAATAGGTTTATGTGTTAGGAGTATAAAAACTTGTCCAGGTACAGCCTTTTGTAAAAGAGGGTTTAGAGACTCTGTATCTATAGGGTTAAAACTTGATGATAGATATCATGGTATGGACCTGCCTAATAAATTAAAAATGGGTGTAAGTGGATGTTCTAATAGCTGTTCTGATAATCATACTCGTGATATAGGATTAATGGGTATGCCTAAGGGATGGGCTGTATTCGTAGGTGGAAAGGGTGGAACAATGCCTAGACTTGGAGATAAATTAATTATAAATGTTGCTGACGATAAAGTTCTAGATTTAGTTGATGAAATAGTAAATGTATATGCAAACAATGGAACTGGAAAAGAACGTTTAGGTGCTTACATAGATAGAATAGGGTTTGATGAATTTAAATCTATGATAAATTTAGACAAATATAACTAATAAATAGCAATAAAATATTTTTTAGTTTTTTTTTATTATAATGTGTCATTTTTTGCGGTTAATGCATATGTTATATTAAGAGAAGCTTAAAAAACAAATAATAGTTTCTCTTAAAAAAATAATATGAATATCAAAACTCCTGTTAATATTCTAATTAGTGATCGGATATAAAAAAAAAATTTCCCCCCCAAAGAAAATATTCTTAGCCACCTATTCTCCCCCCTTGTTTAGGTGGCTTTTTCTTTGTGTAAAAATAATAAATTTTTATTAACTAAATTTAATTTTAAATGTATATAAAATGAATTTTAGTTAATAATTATGAATGAGAGCGGAAATTATGTATCTCTCCCCCTAATAAGTATATATATGATGCCTACGAATTCCCCCTCGTAGGCGTCACTTTTTTGTATAATAAAAAAGTCTTCAATTAAAGATTTATTAAGGAAGACTTTTTTGAAGCACATATACGAAAATTGTAGTTATCGACAATTTTAAAACGAATATAATTTCCTATGTGCTATAAAAAAGCTTTATGCTTATTCTCAGCAAGCATAAAGCTTTAAAAGTAATTTTATAATTTATACAAAAGCACTAAAATTTTCTTAACTATACTCTATTTTGACCTTAGATCCTGTTCCAACTTCACTTGATGATACCACTAACTTAATTGGGACTCTGTTTTTAAGTTCTTCAACATGACTTATTATTCCTACACTCAATTTATCACTATGTAATCTTTCTAAAGATCCCATAACAACTTCTAATAATTCATTATCAAGTGATCCAAATCCTTCATCTAAGAAGAAAAATTCTAATGGCTCACTGCCTTTAAGTTGTATTTGAGATGATAGTGCTAAGGCTAATGATAGTGAAGTTAAAAAAGTTTCCCCTCCAGATAAAGTATCTACACTTCTTCTTTGTCCTCCATTGAAATTATCTCTTATTACAAAGTTTAATGTAGAATCTATTTCTAAAGCATATCTTCCTTTAGTTATTCCTTCTAATTTTTTTGACGCTTCTAAAGCTATGTATTTTAGCTGGTTAGTTGCAACATATTCTACAAACCTATTTCCCTGAACTATCTTGTCTAAATCTTCGAGTAAGTCTACTTGGTGGCGAATCACTTTCAGTTCTGTATTTAATTTTTTGGCTCTAACTAGGGATTCTTGTACTGTCTTTAATATATTTTGTTTAGCTCCTATATCTTGTGCTATACGACCTACTTCTACTTTTAGTGTATATATATCATTTTTTAACTTTTCAAAGTCTTCTTGTTTTATCTTTCTTCCGCATAGATTATCTTTTAATTCTTTAATTTTTAAAATTAATATTTTTTCTTCTTCTTCATATTCAGTTATTTCATCATGGAGCCTTCTAGCATGGTCAGGTTCTAGCAATGCTCTTTTAACAGCATATATACTATCAAATTTATAGTCTATAAGTAATTGATTTAATATTTCTGATTGAAGTTTATATTGTTCTCTTGTAGTTTTTAATCTACCTTCAACATTTGATTTTTCAGAGCTATATTTATCATGCTCTATTCTTTTTTCTTCTAAGTTTTTCTTAGCTATTTCTTCATGAGCTATTAACATATTTATGTTTGTTTCTAGATTTTCTAGAAGTGAGTTTGATTGTTCTCCCTTTGTTATAGCTATAATATCATTGTATTTCTCTTCTCTTACCTTTTTCTTTTCACCATGCACTTCTCTAGCTTTCATTAATTCCAATTCAGTTTTATGTAGATTATTTTGATAATTTTTAATTTCTTCTTCTATTTTTTCTTTATTTTGAGTTACGTTCAAATAATTATTATTTAATTCTTCTATAGTCTTTTCATTTTTATTTATTTCAACTACTTTATTACTTAATTCTTGTATTTTTACTATAGTTTTAAGACCTACATATTCATCTTTTACTTTCTTAAATTTGCTCTCTATTACTTCTAAGTCTTCTTTCATTGCTTTAGCTGATTCTTTATATGTATTTATACTTTCCTGTAATTTTAATTCTTCTTTTTCTATCGAGTTTTTTTCTTCTCTTAATTTATTAAGTTTTACTTGTGTTTCTTCTTTATCTTGTTGCCATCTTTGTATATTCGCTTTTAGTACTTCTAACTTTATAGTTTCATCATCTAATTTCTTTGACAATTCACTTGATTTAATCTCTCCTATTTTAGACTTTAATTCTTGCATTTCTTTCATCTTTATTTTTTCAGCAGAGATATGTTCACTGTTGCGTCCATTTAGCTCATCTATATTATTTTTTATAAAGGATTTTTCTTGTTTTAATTTTTCTAGTTTAGATTCAGTAAATGATATTTTTTCATCATTGTTACTTTGCCCTAAGTTTTCATGATGTCTAGACCCACAAACTGGACAAGCCATATTTTCACTTAGCTGTTTTCTAAGCTCCGATGCTAGATTTAAATATCTTAATTTGTCTATTTCTTTTTCTAAGTCTCCTATATTTCTTCTAGTGATTTCTAGTTTATCATTTAGTACATTTATTTCTCTTTCAATATGATGTTTATTTTCTAAAATTGAATTTAATTCTACTTGTAAATTATTTTTTTTGTATTCATTTTCTTTTGAAATATCTAATTTTATCCTTAGTTCAGTTATATATTTCGTTTTACTTACTATATTTTCATTTTCTCCAGGCGATTTTTTCAATAAACAATCCTGATGTAGTTCTACTTCATTTAGCTTACTCTCTATTATATTTTTATCTTTTTGCACATATTTCATTTTCAAGTTTACTTCATCTAAAAGCTTAGATAATTCATTTATTTTATCACGTTTCACAGTTTTTTCTTCTACGAGTTTATTGTATTCTTTTTCATATTCATAAGCCAAGAATATTTTTTGTTTTAAATCTGCTCCTATTTTCAGCTTATTTATATTTACTTCTAATTCTTTCATAGACTTAAATATTTTATCTTTTTCAGACTCTAAATTATTTTTAGCTTTTTCTAAAATTTCCTTTTCTTTACCTAAGTTTTTACTTTTTTCTTTTATTTCTTTTAACTCTTCATCTAAAAATATTAATTCTTTTTCTAATCCAGATGCTCTTTGAAGTTTTGTTTTTTCTTCTGTTAATTTTGGCATCTTCTCATTTTTACATAAATATATTTCTTCGTATTTACTCTTAGTAATCGAAAGTTCTTTATTTAGAATATCTAACTTCCTATCTAGAATCTCAGTATTAGAAGTATCTTCATTCAATTTTTTTTCAAGACTTTGAACTGTATATATACATGGATTTATTTTATCTGCATTAATTGAATTTTCTAATTGAACACCCTTATCTTTTATTTCTTGATTTTTTAAATCTAATTCCTTTTTTCTTTTTTCATAAGCATCTTTCTTTATTTGCTTTTCATAAATTTCTGCATTTTCTATATGTGTTTTCTGAGCTAATTCAAAATTTTTATTAGTTTCTATCTCTAAACTTTTCAATTCTTCTAACTCTTTTTCTATACAATTATAAGCGTCTTCACTCACCCCATCATATTGACTAAGTTTTACATTTATATCCCTTAATTTTTGTAACTCATTATTTTTTCTTTTTCTAACTCTATTAATTAATTCTCTTCCGCATTTTTCTAGATTGAATATTCGCTCTAACATATCACGTCTTTCAGAGCCTGTTAATTTTAAAAATTCATTAAATTTATCTTGTGGCAATACTACCGATCTTGCAAAGTCATTTGCTGTTAGTCCCACAATTTGTGTTATTTTTGAATTTACATCTTCAACCTTATCAGCAAGTACTGTTTCTTTTTCATCATTGTACATTTCTACTAATCTTGCATATGAAGTTTTTATACCTGTATTGCTCCTAACTATAGTTCTATCTACTATATATTTTCTTTTAGTATTCTTGCTTCCGATTTCAAATTCATATGAGATTATAGCTTTATCACAACTACTATTTATAAATTCATTTGTATTTCTTGATATATTTCCATACATGGCTATAGTTATAGCATCAAGTATTGTAGATTTACCACTACCTGTATTTCCAAATATACCAAACAATCCTCTGTCCGTTAATTTTTCAAAATCTATACTTACCTTTTCTATATAACTATTTAATCCACTTAATTCTAATTTAATTGGTTTCATCTTGTGTATCACCTTCTTCATTTATTATATCTAAGAATAAATCCATAAGTTCTCCCTTAGGTTCTAATCCTCTACTAAATGTATAAAATTCTTTGAACATTTCTGCCATAGATTTTTCTTTTATATCTACATGTTCATATTGTGATGCTATTATTGGCTTTATTTCTACAATATCTTTTAGAATATCTTTCATTTTTTTTATATTTGATTGAGATATTACTTCTTCTGTTTTTATTTCAAAATAAGACCATATATCACGTTCTTTGTTTTCTTCACATAATTGCAGCGCTTCTTCTATTCCATTACATTTAAAAACTTCTATTGGCTTATAGTTATTAAAATAAATTTCTTCTATTTTAGGCTTTTTACCAGCCTTAATATCTACTATGTATGCACCTTTTGTATATGCTCTTTCACCTTTACTATATTGTATAGGTGAACCTGAATAATAAGCATTCAATCGTTGAGATGCTTTTTGCGATCTATGTAAATGACCAAGTGCTATGTATTGAGCTTTACTTGGTAAATCCTTTTTCTCAACTAATAAATTTCCACCTAGTTCTATTGGTCTTTCTGAATCTGTGCTTTCTCCACCTGTTACAAAAAGGTGAGACACTGCTATATTTATAGCATCCTTTTCAAAGTTTGATTGCAGCTCAGTAAATATTTCTCCTATTTTTTGTGAGTATGTTTGTTGTCTTTCTTTGTCCTCATCATTTTTAAGCATTACTTCATTAAGTCTTCTTTCACTTGGATATGGGAGTGTTATTGCTACTACTTTTTCATCATTTATTTTTAACTTCACGCAACCTTCTTTAGCTTCTACTATTTCAAATCCATTGTGCGTTGCTATTTCTGTACAACTTAATGGATTCCCAAGTATTATTATTCCTTGTTCATGTGCTAGTGGTGACGCTGCTTGTAATCTTTCAGGATTATCATTATTACCACTAATTATAAGAACACATCTTTGTCCATTGTTTGCAAGTTTAGAAACTGTTTTATAAAATAATTTCTCCGCTACTGCTGGTGGATTTGATGTATCATATATATCTCCAGCAATTATTACCATATCTATATTATTTTCATTTACTATATTTATAAAATCTTCACAAAACTTTATTTGTTCTTCTATTCTAGAATAGCCTTCTAGAGTCTTTCCCAGATGCCAGTCAGATGTATGAATAAATCGCATTTCTACCTCCATATTTTACAATCCTATTTATATACTAAACTTTATTTATTATAAATTTCAAAAAATAATCTATATTACTTAAACAAATCATACTGAATTAAAGTAATTAATTTTCTATTTCACGATATAGTGAAAATATGTACAATTATTAAATTATATACTATTCTTTTATTTTACTAGAAGGTACTTTAATAAATCTTTCTTATATTTGTTACGAAAGATTTTCATATAAATTTAACGTATCCTTGATAACTTGATTATATCACAAAAGGAAGATGTCTAAACATCTTCCCTTCTCATAAATACTATAATGAACTTTTAAACTTTCTTCATATATATTTTTACTCTCTATGTACAAAACTATACTAATACTAGCTATAAAATTTGTAAATTCATAATATCTATACTTTATGCTAAAGTCTGCTATAGTTGCTATGAAAATAACAGTTAGCAAAAACACATCTGAAAAATATTCACTTTGCCTATTAGTACTTATTTTATCTAATATTATTTTAAATACTACAATTTTAATTAATTATTCTGCATCTTTGAAAATATGAACTGTATTTGTAACTTTATTGATAAGCATTTCACATATTTTCATTATATAATATATAATAAATATATAAGAAATGGATTGATATACTATGAGTATGTATGGATTTGATGCAAGATTTGATTTATTCTCTATAATGTTTTTCATTATATTTTGTATAGTTATTTCTACGTTTATAATCAATGCTGTAAAAGGTTGCAAACAGTGGTCTTACAATAATTCTCAACCAATATTAGATATTAAATGTAAGATTATTTCTAAAAGAACTAATGTCACAAATCATGCTGGTCATACTGATGCTAATGGCATTCACCATAGTGGACATTCTTCTACAGACTATTATGTTACTTTCGAATTTGAAAGTAAAGATAGAATGGAATTTAGTATTTCAGGAAAGGAATTTGGTCTTATTACAGAAGGTGATATTGGTATATTAAAGTTTCAGGGAACTAGGTTTTTAGATTTTAAAAGAGATATTTAGTTTATATTTTGAGAATTTAAAGAGATAAGAAATTTATACTTTTTCTTATCTCTTTTTTATATTTTATATTGAAATACCTTCATCTATTCCGAATAAATAAACATACTTTTCTTTTACCTCTTTTCCTGTAAGTTCTTGAAGTACATTTTTATATAAATCTAATTGTTTCTTATATATATTTATAACTTCATCTTTATTTTCTTCATTTACAAAATCCGTCTTGTAATCAACAAGAACTATTTTTCCATCTTCTTCAAAGTACGCATCTATTATACCTCTTAGCATAAGACTTTCTTCTCCATAAATATTAGTATTATCTTCTTTAATTAAATCTTCATATATATATACATCTTTCATTTTTATCTGAGCATAAATTGTCTGCTCTCTTTTTACAAATTCAGATTTTAACATTCTTTGACCTAAGTTTGACTTAAAGAATTTATATATCTTATATGGATTTATAATACTTGCTTGCTTTTGTGTCATTATATCTTTTTTTACAAAACCATTTATTTGTTCTTCTATCTCACCTACATTATTTATTTTATTAAAATCAAAGACTTCCATAACTAAATGAACTATTGTACCCTTTTCTGCTCCAGTTATTTTATCTTTATCTTCATTTTCCTGCATAAATAAAGGTTTCTTTAAAGTAATTTGATTATTAAATATTTGTTGTGTGAATTCATTTTCTTCATAAGTATTTTGTATTTTCTTAATTTCAGTAACTGATATACTCGCAGGTTTTGTAACACATGCTTCGTATGGATAATTAAAGTCTAATTTATCTTTAATAAGTTTATAATACTCACTATCCGGCTTTTCCATATCTAAATTTTCTAAAATATCTGCTACACTTTCATTTTCATCTTCTTGCTTTTCCTCTAGTACTACATCATCTTTGTACCATAATTTAGCACTCCATTTTGATGAATGATCATCTATATTATCTAAATCTATGTCAGCAAAATCTCTTAAGTTTTCTAAGTCCCTATGTTTTAAAACTGATGGCATTATCCAATCTAAGAATCCTTTACCTTTTAAAACTTTGTATTGTGATATTGGTTCATTGCCACTTATTCCATTTGACCATGTTTTTAAACTTTTTTCTATGTTCCTCGTAGAACCTGTTATTATTAACTTTTCCTTTGGTCTTGTAAAAGCAACGTATAAAACTCTCATTTCTTCAGATAAATTTTCTACATTTATCTTATTTTTTAAAGCTTCTTTAGCTATACTTGGATAAGATATTTTTCTATCATAATCAACTACTTGAGGTCCATATCCTAAGTTATGATGATATAGTATATTCTTTTTAAAATCTTGAGTATTGAAGTTTTTCCCCATTCCTGAGCAAATAACTATAGGGAACTCTAGTCCTTTGCTTTTATGTATACTCATTATTCTAACTACGTTAGCATTTTCTCCAAGTGTTTTTGCACTACCCATATCTGTGTTAGATTTTTTAAGTTTGCTTACAAAGTTTATAAAGTTAAATATACCTTTGAAACTAGTTTCTTCAAATTGCTTAGCTCTTTCAAACAGTATTTTTAAGTTAGCTTGCCTTTGTGACCCTCCAGGTAATGCACCTACATAAGCATAGTATCCTGTTTTAGTGTATAAGTACCATAAAAATTCATCAGTACTCATATATAATGACTTTTCTTTAAAATCTTTTAGTTTATTTATAAACCATAAACATTTTTGTCCTTTTTCATCTTCATATTGGCTAAAAATTTCCAAGGCTTCATAAAAACTTTTTTGGCCTTCTTCTACTCTTATATCTATCAATTCTTCTGGATCAAATCCACAAATTGGAGATTTAAGTACTGCAAGAAGTGGTATATCTTGCATTGGATTATCTATTACTTGAAGTAGTGACATAATAGTTTTTATCTCTATAGTATCAAAGTATCCTATTCCAGTATCAGCATAAGTTGGTATATTCATATTCATAAGTTCATCTGCAAATACAGGTGCCCAAGCAGATGTTGCTCTTAGTAGTATTACTATATCTTTAAACTGTACCGGTCTATAATCATCTAATCTTTTATCATAAATTTTTTGTATTTTTTCATCATCACTAGTGTTCATTAAATCTTTTATTATGTTACCAACCATTCTAGCTTCAAGTTGTATGTTGTCTATTTCTTCTTGCTCTTCTTCAGTATTATTCTCAATTTCTTTATCATAATTTTTTTCTTCAGTTTTAGCTCTAGTTTGCATTATATGTATTTCTGATGGGCCACCTACAATAGCATTTTCATCATTATTTTCTTTAAATGCTGCTCCTAAGTTAAGTCTTTCTTCTTCAGTATAATTAATTTCACCTATATTTTCACTCATCGTATTTTCAAATATATAATTTGCACAGTCTACTACTTCAGCTCTACTTCTAAAGTTTTTGTATAGCATTATTTTTCTATATAATGAACCTTTTTCATTATCGTAGTCTGCGTACTTCTTTAAAAATATTTCTGGCTTTGCTTGTCTAAATCTATATATACTTTGTTTTACATCCCCAACCATAAATCTATTTGGAGTTTTAATTTTTGCAATTGTACTAAGTAGTACTTCTTGTACTAAGTTGCTATCTTGATATTCATCTATGAATATTTCATAAAATTTATCTCTATAGGTAAGAGCTATGTCAGATGGTATAACTTTTTCTTCTTCATTTTTTGCTGTTAATATTTCTAGTGCAAAATGTTCTATATCATTAAAATCTATTATTCCTTTTTCTCTTTTTTTACTTTGATAAGCTTCTTCAAATTTTATTACAGTTTCTGATATAGATTTTACTACATTATATAAATACTTAATTTCTTCATTTATATCTTCTTTTTGCATACTAAACGTTGAATCTAACATTGATTCTACTGATTTTTTTACTTTTTTTCTTATATCATCAGCTCTATCTTTTATGTCTTTTATATATGATGGCGCATCCTTTGGAAGTCTTTTTACTCCTTTTACATAGTTTTCAAACTTTATAGATGTTACTGCATCAAAAGCTTTATCCCACGATTCATTACATCCATCTAATATTCTTTTAATACAACTATAATCACTTTTAAATTTATCAGTATAAGTTTCAAGCTCTTCTACTCCATCTATGTTATCTAATGCTTTTTTCATACTAACTTCCATGCCACTTACTTCTATTTTTATACTATCAAGTATCGCCTCTGCCCATATAGATTTAGAAAACTCAAAGTTATCATCTATATTAAATTGTTCTGCTGAAAATTCTAACCATTCCTTTGGGTCAGGAGATGCCATTGCAAAATTATATATACTAAGTATGATATCTTGCAAATTATTATCGCCTCTTTTTTCTGCATAACTTTCAACTAAATTTAAAAATCCTTTATCTCTATCTAAGTAAAGTTGTTCAAAAACTTCTTCTATAGCTTCTACTTTTAGTAGTGTACATTCTGTGGTATCACCTATTCTAAAGTTAGGATCTAAGTTTATTTTATGGAAGTTTGACTTTATGACTTCTAAGCAAAATGAATGTATTGTTGTTATACTGGCTTTGTTTAAAAGCACAAGCTGGCTTTGTAGATGCTTATTTTCTGGATTTTTATCTAAGGCTTTTCCTATAGCATCTCCCACTCTTTCTCTCATTTCCGATGCTGCTGCATTTGTAAATGTAACTACAAGTAACTTATCTATATCAATAGAATTTTCCCTATCTGTTATCATTTGTATAATACGCTCAACTAATACGGCTGTTTTTCCCGAGCCTGCTGCCGCTGCTACAAGTAAGTTGCAATCTCTACTATCTATAACTGCTTGTTGTTCATTTGTCCATTTAGGAGAACTCATTATTTCACCTCTCCTCTCATTGTATTTATTACATCATCATCACTTTTTTTATTTATTATTTTATATTTATTATCTTTTAAAGTTGTATCAAACTGGCATATTGAAGAATAATTACAGAAAGTACATGAGTTTTTATCTTTATTTTTATATGGAGCTATGCTTATATTCCCACCTAACATGTCTTCACATAAATCTTTTATAAGATTTTTAACGTACTTTCTTATTACTTCAAATTCTTCATTTGTTACACCTTTTGTATATCTTCCTAATGTCCCATCTTTGTTTAAATTG
This sequence comes from Romboutsia sp., assembly GCF_056995035.1. NCBI lineage: Bacteria > Bacillati > Bacillota > Clostridia > Peptostreptococcales > Peptostreptococcaceae > Romboutsia > Romboutsia sp. The sequence continues at coordinate 46,006 of NZ_JBXKIW010000008.1, forward strand.
GCAGGTATAACTAAAGATGTAGTTCGCTCTCCACTAGCTAAAGACTTGTCCATTTGTTTTATTATATCAGAGTCTTTAATTAAAAGACCTTGCATCTTTAGGTTCTTTAATATTTCTTCTCTTATTTCTTCATCTTCTTTGTTTTCATCAGCTTTGATTATAGGATCATCAATTCTAGAGTATAATATTGCTGCTGGACTTAAGTTTTGAGCATTATCTTTTCCACTTTCTAGTATCGCATCCAAATAAACTAATAATTGTAATTGAAGTCCATGATATATATCTGTTAAACTTAAATCTTTTTTTCCTGATTTATAATCAACTATTCTTATATATTTTCCATCTTCATTTTCAAATTCATCAATTCTATCTATTTGACCTCTTAGGTTTATTTCTTCTCCATTTTGTAATATTATTTTTATAGGAGGATACTTTCCTTTACTACCAAAGTCAACTTCATAATCAACTGGGTCAAATGAACCTTGCTTTATTTGTTCACTAATTATACTTATCGCTGATACAAGCATATTTTTAAGTCTATAAGCGAGATATCTATATCTTTCTGAACTTTCTAATATATATCCTGGTATTTTTGATACTATTTCATCTACTATTTGAGATACTCTATTTTGTATGTATGTATAATCTATATCTCTCCAGTCTAAGTTATCTACACTTAATTGTTTAGAGAATTGATCTAATATATTATGTATAAAGGTTCCTAAATCTGGTGCACTAAATTCATATTCTTTTCTTTCTTTTGCTTTTAATCCATATTGAATGAAGTACGCAAATGGACACTGAGCATATCTTTCTAATCTAGAAACACTTAAATTAGTATCATATAAACTTCTTATTTTCTCTTCTTCAATTTTTTGAACTTGATTTGTATAATTTAATCCACTAATAACTTTTTTAGATATTTCTTTATACTCTTTGTCATTACAATAATATCTATATACATCTAACCATATATTATTTATTTCTTTGCCCTCATCAAACTCTTTTATTTTATTAATAAGTTCATTGAAAGTTGGTGATTTTGCAGTTATTTTATTAAGTACTTCTTCATCAGTTTTTGCATCTACCTCTACTAAATAACTTTGATTATCTATATTTGGAAATATCTTTTTAAGTCTAGATACTATTACTGATGGTCTTACTGTTTTTCCTTCGTGATCAGAGATTGGATAACTTACTGTTAGGTTTTCACTTGTTGATGTAAGTGCTTTATATACTAAATATTGTTCTTCAAATGTTTTAGTCTTACTATCTATATCTACATCTAAACCTTTTTGACCTAAATTCGCTCTATCATTATCACTAAGCAAACCATTATCTTTCGCTATAAGTGGGAATGTACCATCTGTTGTTCCTATCAAATAAAGATACTTTGTATTAGGATTTTTAACTCTATCAACACTACTTACAAGTACTTGGTCTATACTTGGAGGAACTAATCCTAACTCATATTCATCAAATCCTAAACTTATAAGTTTTATAAACTTATCTAAAGCTATTTTTTCATCACCCATTATTTCTACCATTTGGTCAAAAGTCTCTACTACTATATTCCATACTTGTGAATATTGATTTGCTATATCTAATTCACCTTTATCCTTAAACTTCATTATTAAATTTTCTATAGTAGTTGGCATATCTATATCTATTAAGAATTCATATATAAACTTACAGATATCTTCTACTTTATTTTTTCCTTTTAAATTTTCTTGTAGCTTTATTATAGGTTTTAAAACTTTATCTTTTATTTCATTTACTTTTTCTCTTATCTCTATTTCATGTTCTTTTTCATCACTTACTATATTGTGGTTTATTCTATACTCCCACTTTTCTTCAAACCACTTCTTACCCTTTATTCCATTAGCAAGTACATAGTTCTCAAGTAAACTAATTTCTTCATTACTTATCCCAATAAGTCCACTTTTTAAGTATCTAAACATAGTTTCATAACTATATCTTCTATTTCTCATTTCTAGTGCTGATATAATAAGCACTATTATAGGATTACTTTTAGCTTCTCTTTTTTTGTCTATAAAGTTTGGGATTTCATATTCATTAAATATCGAATTTACTAAAAAGTCATATTTATTTAAATCTCTTGTTGCTACCGTTATATCTCTATATCTAACATTTTTATCTCTTACTAAGGATATTATTTCTTTTGCTATTTCCTCTACTTCAGAATATAAATTATTGAATTCTTTTATTTTTATATTCTGAGTTGGTTTATCGTACACCTTATATGGATATGAATGATAATATCTTTCTAAATGTTGAAGTTCTTCACTATTTTTAAATCTTGGTATAACCGAACTATTTAAATTTACTGATGGAAGTAATGATACACCTTCTTCATTACATAGCTTTATAAGTTTTTGATATGTAAATTTAGTCCTTGAAAATGCATCTGTCTTGTTATATGTAATATTACTACAATTATCTACTGTTAATGATATACATACTTCTTTTGCTTTGTGAAATATTGATTTTAAAGCTCTATACTGATTGGGAGTAAATCCTGTATATTCATCTACATAAATATATGCACCATTAAAATAATCACATATATCTAACTTATCTGCTAATGCTTTTAGCATATCTTGAGAATCCACGTAATTTTCATGTAGTTTTTCTTCAAACTCTTTGTATATCTTGCTTACATCTTTTAACTTTAAGCTTAATGTTTCATTTTCTACTTCACCTGATATATTTTCTAACATCTCAGGACTTACATTATATTGTTTTAATTCTGATATCATATCTGATATAGAGCTTACAAAACCTGACTGTGAAGCTGATTTTGAAAATATATTCAACTCACTACTTATACTTTCTATAGCTCTATAAGTCATCATAGCTTTTCCACTTGAATTTATGTTAACATCAGTTAATCCTCCAACATGAGAAAAAACTATGCTACTCATAGTCTTAAAGCTTAATACCCTTGCTCTTAAAAACTTATCTTTTTCCTGCCCTAGAAAAAGTTTACTCATATTTTTTTCCATCTCAAAGGTATACTGTTCTGGAACTAACAGTATAACTGGAGATGTTTCATCATCTTGCACTCTTTTTTTTATTTCATTAAGTACATAAGTAGATTTTCCACTTCCACCTCTACCTAATACAAATTTAACGCCCATAAATTTCCTCCTCAAAAACACTATAATCTAAGTCTACTCCATTGCATAACTTATTAAATTCACAAAATTTACAATGCTTTTTATCTTTTATTAAATCATATTTATAAGTTTCTTGTTTATCATCATATTTAGTGTTTTGTATTTTATCTATATACGATATTATATTTTTTTTATTTATAGCATGTTTTTCATCGCTATAAGATATAGTAACACAATCAGTATCAAACTCTGGTTGGTAGTATTTCATTTTTATATTTTCTGTGGCTATATTAATATTCAATAATTTGGGTATTGCTTCTTTAGCTAAAAGCATATACACAATAGTTTGCATTCTATTTTCTGCATTTTTATAATCTACTTTTTTATTTTCTGTTTTCCAGTCCCATATTTCAATTTCATTTTCTTTTATTATTATTAAATCATACTTTGCCTGTATTATATTTCCATTTAGATTATATCTTACTTCATATTCGGGTAAATAAGTATACTCCTGCTGCATAGGAATTAATGTTTTTACTTTCTCTATCCATTTTATGAATTTAGATTGTGTACTTACTTTTATTCCTAAGGGTATATTGCTAAAATACCTTTCACATAGTAAATGGAATTCTGTACCTACTTTTAAACTCTCGTAGTATTCTCTACTTTCTATATCGTCATGTTTCCAATTAACTTTTTCAATATATTTATATTTAAACTTTAAAGGGCATGATTTATAGGTATTTATTGAATTTTGACTATATGTAAAATGATTTAATTTTTTATTCATTTATAATCACTTCCTTTTTTCTTCTTTCTATATATTGCTCTAATTCATTTAAGTATAACGATGGTTTTTGTTCTTTATTTTTTTTGCCAACTTCACTTTTATCTTTATAAGAACTACATGATAATATTAGCATTTCTTTAGCTCTTGTTATACCTACATATAGTAACCTTATTTTTTCATTTATTAAATCTATTTTACTTGTATACATATAGTTTGTAGGAGCTTCTCCCATTAATACGGCTTCTATTTCTGATTTAATAATAGCTGTTGGGTTTTTGTATTTCTCCTTTAAGTACCATTTATCACATTGGAATTTTTGGGTAACATTATCTGGAAAATTATATTCTACAAGACCTAGTAAAAATACACAATCCCATTCCATACCTTTTGATTTATGATAATTACATACTGTTATACTTCCTGGTTGTGGTTCATATCCATTCATTTCATAAACTACTTCAATAATATGATTAAACACTTTATTTTTAGTATTAAATAATATATTATAAACATCTACTAAATTCGTATTAATGTTATCTGATGTAATAAATTTTATATAAAAAGCTAAATAATCTATAACTGCTTTATCTTCTTTCTCTAAGTTTAATTTTTCTCCTATGAATAAAATTAGTATATCTAATCTGACAGTAGAATGCTCTAAAACTTCTTTTAAAATCTTTATTCCATTTAAAAATCCTATATATATATCGCTATTTTTATCGATTATAATAGAACCATTTTTTTGTTCCTCATATATAAGCTCTTCTACTGTATATTTTCTAAGCATGTTTAAAAAATCTTTTTTCCCTAAATCATTATCGCTATGTATAAATACCTTATCTAAAGCACTTATAAGCTTTTCTATTTCATCACAATTTAATATAAAATCAATAATATAAGCAATATTATTTAGTATCTTTCTTTTGCTTAAGGAATTTGGTCCTAATTCTTCAAACTCCATATTTTCTTCCATTAACTCTTTTGCTACTTGTGTAATTTGATCATTAAATGGTACGAGTATTCCTATACTTTTATCTGGGTACTTCTTTTTTATCCCTTTTGTATAAGCTACTGTCTTTTTTATTTCATCATTCCAAGTTTCGTATCTTTTGGTATTTATGCTATATATCTCAGGATTCGGATTTTCCTTATATCCCATACCACTTGTAACTGTTCTTATTTTCATATCCTCTAGTGCATCTCTGCATTCTTCTTGTCTAAATTCTGATGTTACATACTTAACTAGCTTATTTGCTAAATCTAGTATGTCTTTAGAACTTCTATTAGACATGTCCATTTTATAACAATTGTCTGCATCTTGTATAAATTCTTTAAAGTATTTTGGATCTGATGATGAAAATGTGCCCGTAATACTTTGATTTATATCTCCCACTCTAACTAAATTGTTATTTTCTTTACATATTAACTTTATGATTTTACCTTGAATCTCATTTGAATCTTGGCATTCATCTTCAAATATATATTTATATCTATTTTGAAATTTTGATCTTAAGTTCTCATCAAGTGTTAAGGCCCTATATGCTAAAATTAAAATATCATCATAATCTAATAATCCATTCTGTTTTAACTTTTTATCGTACTCTTTATAAATAGGAAGTATTATTTTTAATATTCCTTTATATTCATTTGAAACTATACCTTCTAATTTTTCAGTAGAAATCTCTTTGTATTTTAATTCACCTATTGCATTTCCCACAAGATCATAAAATCCATTTTCCCAAGCATCAAGCATTCTATCTTTCCACTCGCCATCCTTTTGATCCTTTAGGAACCACTGAAATGCTGCTTCTCCACCACTTAATCTGAATTTATGTATACATTCTCCTAGTATAATACTTTTTTGCAGATCATCTGCAATACTAAATTCTTCACTTAACATTACAACTTCTGGTTTTTCTTTTATTATTTTTACAGCTAAGCTATGTATAGTCATAACTTCATATGAATTTTCTTCTTTTATTTCATTATCTTGCAGTATTTTCTTTATTCTACCTTTAAAGTTGTTAACTGCACTATTCATATAAGTAAGTATTAATATCTTTGATTTATTATGTTTTTTCTCTGATAAGAGCTTTGCTACTAAGTTTGTAACTATAAAGGTTTTACCGGCTCCCGGAACTGCTGGAACTGCCATAGTTCCATTTTCATATGCTATTATTGGCAATTGGTCTTCTCTGTAGTTTATATTATTCATATGAGTTTTCCCCTTTATCTAATATTTTTAATAGTAGGCTATATAATATACTTTCTTGAATATATCCATTTACAGTATATTCACTTTTATATGCATAAACCTTTTTTGCATTTATTAAGAGATTATATATCATATTATATAAGTAATATTTTTTATAGTGTTCTTCCATTGCATCAGTATAAATTCTATTTTCTTTAAAAGATTTTCTAAGTACTATAACATTACTTATATCTTTTTCTATTTTCATGTTCCACGCGTTACTACCTATATCTATCCATATTTGCATAGGTCTGTCCATATTTGATGATATATAAGAATATGGCGTTGTTATAACTACTTTGTTAGATTCATGTAATTCTTGTAACTCTGATACTGAATAATAATCATTTATTGTAGTCCTTAATGCATCTATAAATATTTTTTCTTTATCATTATTCTTGTCTATTCCTAGTAAACTTATATTTTCAGTAAATACTTCACTTTCATGTATTATTTGCTTACATATGTGTACATTCTCTCGTCCATATTTAAGGTTAAGCATTTTATCGATATAAAATTGAATTAAGAATTCACTTATTTTTAAATTCTTATCCTTTTTGTCTTCTATATATCCTAAAAGATTATTGAGTTCTTCACTTTCACCTTTATTCTTGAATATTTTAAAAGCTTGTACTCTATTTACATTTAATACTATTTCTATTAAACTTATATACTCTTCTTCTTTTATACTTTCTATATAATCATAAAAAATACAAGCTGCTATTACTAAAGCATTTGAATATGGATAATCTACTGATTTCTTATCTTTTTTAATATTAAATACATCTATATTATTATTTTCTAATTTATTGTTTATTTGATAATCTAATACAGTATTATTTATAGGTGATATTATAGCTATATCTTTAGGTTGCACTCCGCTAGATATCATATCTATAACCTTATTTGAAACTTCTTCAATCATTTCACTATATAACTGGCTAGATTCATTTAAATTTATATCTACTGGTAATAAATATATATCTTCTATATCTACATTCTTTTTAAAACTTTGTTTTATAGTTTCTATACTATCCGCTACCATATTAATTTCTTGTCCGTGATCATATTTCATTTCATTTATACCGTTTTGTTTTAGTATACTTTCATAGATATATTCCATGTCTACATTATTGAATACAGAGTAGTCTCTTGTACTATTAAAATAAATATACGTATCCTCTGCATAATCTTGTACTAATTTCATAAAATCTATTTCTGCCGTGCTACAACTTTCTAGAGTATCAACTATAAGATATTTTATTTCTTTTTTTAAGTTATTTCTATATAATTCATTATTTAATAGGTATTTATTATATAAATATATACTTAAAGAGTTGTCTAACATTGAATTTTCTAATAACGTATCTGTATAATAGTTTATAATCTCATTCATTTGACTGTAAGAAAATCTCATTATACTATCTCTATTCTTTTTAGATAGATAAATTTTTTCTCCTATAGTCTTAAAATCAATTAAACTTAATGCCGCCTTATTTATATTTGTATTTATACTCATAGAAATATTTCTGTTAGTACCTGTTATATCTTCAAAGTAGCCGTCTAAATTTCTTTTTGTTTTTACTTTGTTATTTATTATGTAATCAGTTAAACTACTTGATATAAAAATTGGTGAAACTACATCCTTTTTTATCTTGTCGCAACTCTCTGAAACTACTGGCCAAAATTTTATTAACTCTTTTTTTACAAAGCTTATATATGTAATAATATTTAATTCTTCACTAAATTCTATATTTATTTTTCTATCATATTGTAATTTAGTTATGTTATTTGGAACTAACAGCATTATTTTTTTTGTTTGATTGTTATTTGATTTTACTAACCGTTTATATATTTCTATTATTTGATTTTTTTTGTTTTCAAAATTATTTTCTTTAAATAAATATTTCAATTGAACACCTTCTTTTTATTTATTTTATATTTTAATTATATCATATGTGAAATTTTATATTTTCTATTGTGATTAGCAGTCCTATAAGTTTTATGTACATAAAATCATTAATCAATACTTTTAGTTTATGATACTGTGATAAATATAATAAAGCCTATAATCTGGAATTATCCAAACTATAGGCTTAGTTTTCAATTACTTTAGTCTATTTTATATAATTTCATATCATTCAACTTTATGTGTCTTTTTTTTCTCATATATTCACTTATTATAATACTTATTAATGCTGGTAGGACAAAATGTAATAATAATATAGGAAGTAATGCATTAGTTCCCATAACATCTATCACTTGTATCTGACCTACTAGTCCGCTAGTTCCCATCCCTGCTCCTGTACTATTAGACCTTATTGCAAATACTCTAGCAGATAATGCTCCTACTATTATACTAGAAATCGTGGTAGGAATTAATATTCGTGGATTTTTAACTACATTAGGAAATTGAATTTTAGCAGTTCCCAATCCTTGAGATATTAAACCGGAAAATCCATTTTCCTTATATGAAATCACTCCAAACCCAACCATTTGACATGCACATCCAGCAACTGCTGCGCCTGCTGCTATTCCATCTAATCCAAGTCCAATTGCTAATGCTGCTGAACTTATAGGAGATACCAATACTAATCCTACTATTACAGCAACTATAGGTCCCATGTATAAAGGTTGTAATTCTGTAGATCTATTTATTACTTGTCCTATTATACCTATTATACCTGAAATTATAGGAGATACAAATACGCCTATAACTCCACCAATTACTATAGTTCCTGCTGGTACAATAATTATATCTAATCCACCATTTCTATATAGTCTATTTCCTACTTCTGCTGCTATTAAGGAAGCTATATATGCTCCTGCAGGATCTCCTATTGATAAAGTGCTCACCCTCTCTACAATACTTATACTTCCTGCTCCTATCATCCCTACAACTACACATGAAAACATAACTAGTGATGATGCTCCTAAAGAATAGGCAACTCCTACTCCTATTGCTGCTCCCATCATATTCTTTGCCATTATTCCTATAGTTTGTAATAGCTCAATATTTGTTAAAATTCCTATTTGTTGCAATATAGTTCCTATAACTAGAGATGCAAATAATCCTAGTCCCATTCCATTTAATGTTTTTATAAAATATTGCTTCAATTTAAATACCCCTCATCATTAATTATTCTGTTTTATAATTTATTTTTATGAAAGTCTAGACCTTTTCATTTTATATTATTTCATATATTGTATATTTAAATCAATATATTTAACAAATTTAGCATAAATTCTCTTATAATCATTTAATATACTAACTAGACGTAATTATTAATCTTCTACTACTATAGCATATATAAAAAACTCCTATTTCTAGGAGTCTTGAGTTTATTGAAGTTCTATTCCTTTTAATTCTTTTTCAGATATTATAGCTGTCCCTTTAATTTTTGATATATCTTTTACTGCTGGTTGGACAGACGGATTAGATGGATATTTCTTGCCATTAAATTTCATTATAGCATTAAATGGCGTCGCTCCTCCACCTGATACAGGCATTATAATGTCTTTCCAACCATTTGTTTTAGTTTCACTTATAACAATAGGAGAATTTACTAATGTAAATCTGGAAGCTAAAGTATAATCATTATTAAATATAAAAGCTGTACATCCTCCACTTCCACAAACATAAGATCCTATTAACATTACAAATGTTTCTGTTTTTTTATCTCCATTAAGATCAATTTTATTGTATAAATACTTAATTTCTCCGTCAATTTCTTTGTTATACCCACCTAATGCTGTCTTAATAACATCTTCAAGTTTTACATCTCTAATCGTTTCTGATTTTACATTTATTATATTTTGCTTTGGTTTTGATTTTGAATTACTCGCATTTGAACTTTCCTTTGTGCATCCTAATAATCCAATAACTAATGTCAATGTCATAATAATACTTATAATTTTTTTCATATGATTCCTCCTTTATTTATAGATATAATTCCATACTTTGAATTTTCTGAAGGTGAAGCTCTAAACCATATTTACCCATTACCAACCATAACTCCTTTATAATTAATAAATAGATTTTTAAGTTTTAAGTGTAGTCTTTACTTTTTTAGTTAAAATATTATTGTAGTTTTTTACAAAATCTTTCTTTGTATCAATAGCTATCTTTTCTTGATCATCGTTTACTCTTAAAGGATATATTATATATTTAACTGCTTTCTCTTTAGCTTTGTTGGCTTATTTTGTTCTTCCTTCTTGAATACAACCCATATCTTCTGACTATTTTAAAACCTTTACTATGTATTTATTGAGTTACTTTACCTATGAATTCAAGTACTAGCATTTATACCTCTACCTGTTTACTATCTTCATACTCATGTTATACATTACTTATCCACAGTGTCATGTTTTTATAATCCCTTAATATATGAAAAAGCAACCTTTCGGCTGCCTTTTATCTAATCTTTATTAAAGCTATATCTTCATTACTTACTTCCATATCACGTATAATAAAATTATCCATAAATATATTTTCAAATTTATATCTATTATTCTCTATATTAAATTTTTCACATCTAAAATTAAATTGATTTCCATTATTTTCTGAATACATATATCTCATTTGTACTTCATACATATTATCACCAAGCCCTTTATATTATAAGTTTTATCCTACATTATAATTATTGTAATTAAGGCGCTAATTTATTCATAATTTTTCTACTAAAAGAACCAAATATAACTAATAATATATTCACAAACATTAACTGAAATACATATAAAATACTTAGGTCTTTAATAAATAACTCAATTATAGGAGTAGTTGGAGTTAAATAAGGCATTGTAATCCATATAGCTCCAATAGGGTTTTGTAAAATGAAGTTCGTATATACTGCAAAAAAAGATAGAAATATTCCTACTCCACACCCCATAATTCCTACAAATAAGGCTTCTGTTGTTGTTAAATTATATTTATATCCTGTATAGAAATTTACTCCAAAATAAAATGCACATATTAATATTCCAATAAAGAACGTTATTTCATTCATAGGAACTATTTTAAAGTAGATAAATGACACCAGGCATATAATTAATACGTCAAAGAATAACTTTTGTCCTACATCAAATACTTTTTGCATATGCTCACCCCAAATTCCTTTATTTTATTATATATAAGATAAAATTAAAATGTGATAATTTATTTTTATATAAATTGAATCTATATAAAATAGTAGAATTTGATGATTATTTTGTATTAAGATATTTATAGAAATGTTTTTAGACATGAAAAAAAGACTACGTGGCTACGTCTTACTCTCCCAGGCAGTTGCCCACCAAGTACCATCAGCGCTAAAGAGCTTAACTTCTGTGTTCGGAATGGGAACAGGTGTATCCTCTTTGCTATTATAACCAC
>NZ_JBXKIW010000009.1:0-21012 GCF_056995035.1 Romboutsia sp.
CTACGACCTTTGGGTTATGAGCCCAACGAGCTGCCAACTGCTCCACCCCGCGTCATTGTTTATTTAACTTTATTTTCTAAGCAGTATAATTATAATATACTTTTTTGGTTGCGGGAGTAGGACTCGAACCTACGACCTTTGGGTTATGAGCCCAACGAGCTGCCAACTGCTCCACCCCGCGTCATTGTTTATTTAACTTTATTTTCTAAGCAGTATAATTATAATATACTTTTTTTGGTTGCGGGAGTAGGACTCGAACCTACGACCTTTGGGTTATGAGCCCAACGAGCTGCCAACTGCTCCACCCCGCGTCATTATTTTGTTTCGCTTTGTTGCCTAAATACTATAATAACACATATATATAACTATAGCAATACATAATATAATTTATGATATAATATTCTTTATAACACTAATGGATCATAAATATTTATGCAGTTGAAAGGAGGTTGATTATATGTATAAAGCAAGTACAAGAGCTGATTTAGAAATTGCTCTTAAAAATAAAGAAAGTAAAATAATTGTTAGTGATAAAAAAATAGTTAAAACTTTACAACCTATACATAATGTAGTTATAGGAACTTCCAATAGAAATAGGTGTAAATATACACTTGAAAAATCTTATGATGGTTCTGCATTTTTAGGTTCATTTGGTTTTTCTCCTTTAGTTTCTGAGATTGGAAAGGTTTCTTTTTTTAGTGCTATGGGTATAATTTCTAGTGTTGGATTGCACCAAATTCTTATTATATTTTCTGATTATAATATTAAGTTTAAAAATAATGAAATTTTATTAAATAGAATATAAAATTATGTAAAAAAACTCCCTCTTTGAAATTTATATCAAAAGGGAGTTTTTTATAATCTATTTTTTAGCTATATAGCAATTATTAATCCTACTATTAAAGCACTTAATAAACTTACACAGAATCCACCTATCATTCCTCTGAATGCTAGTCTTGCTAATACATCTCTTTTTTCTGGACAGAATACTGATATACCTGATATACATATACCCATACTAGCTATGTTAGCAAATCCTGACAGAGATATTGACATCATTAGTCCTGTTCTATAATCTAACGTATTTAATATTTTACCTAATTGACCAAAAGCAACAAACTCATTTAATATTAATTTACTTCCAAGTAATTGACCTGCAGTAAATATATCTTCTTTTGCTAGACCCATTAAGAATCCTATAGGTGCAAATACATATGATAAAATTTGTTCTAAAGATATCCCAACTACTCCTAATATACCATTAACTAAAGCAACTAAAGATATTATAGCAATAAGTGATGCACCTATACCTAAAGCCATTTGAAGACCATCATTAGCTCCTTGAGATATTGCAGATATAAGGTTTGCATTATCACCTTTATTGTCTATACTTACTTCTTCTGTTACAGCACATTCAGCAGATGCTAAAGAAGCATTTTCTGCATTTACTGTTTCTGGAAGTATCAGCTTTGATACTATTATACTTCCAAGTGGAACTAATGCTCCAGCTATTAAAAGATACTCCATAGGTATACCCATTCCTGCATATCCCATAAGTACAGTTGCAGACATACTACCCATTCCTGATATTAAAACTAACATTATTTCACTTTCAGTCATACCTTTTAAGTACTTAGATACAAGTATAGGAGATTCTGTTTGACCTAAAAACACGTTTGCAACAGCAACAAAACTTTCTACATTACTAGTTCCAAGTGTTTTTCCTATTACTCCACCTATTACTTTAACTACAGCTCCTAAAACACCAAGATAATATAATGCCGCTACTAATGATGATATAAATATTATATTTCCTAGAATTTGTATACCAAATATAAATCCTGTTGGAGCTCCTGGATTTTCTAATGAACCAAATATAAAGGTTAATCCTTGTGCACCGTAACTTAATATGTTAGTTACTACATCCGACACTTTTTGTAAAGCCACTCTACCTAATGGAAACTTTACTAATAAAAATGCTACTACTATCTGTATTAAAAATGCTTTTAATATCATTTTTTTATTAACATCTTTTTTGTTAGATGATAATAGGTATAATGTTCCTAATAAAATAACTATGCCTAATGCATTTATCAATATTGTCATATTCTCTTCCTCTATTTCTGTAATATTATAGATTAGTTGCATTTAACTTTCATTGATATAGAATTATTATTTAACTATAGTCTTTGTTAAACTTAACTTTAGTTTTAAGTTTTTAATTAATTCATACTAGTTTTAAGTATTTGTAATTTTAAAAACCTTTATGTATTAAATCCTCAAACATTTTTTTGTAAATATATATTTATACATACACTTCTTGCCTTTGCCTAAATAAAGCTTTAGCTGAAGTTCTTGCCCCAAATGTATTAACCATTATATGTATTTACAAAACAAACTAGTTTTAATAATTCTACATATTTTGACTTTTATAATAAAAAAGCAAATTTAAATGCCGGATTATATTATACACTTTATACCTTTATAATAACAAGTATTTTTTAGTTTCTTTCTAACTTATATATGTTGCCATGAATATTATCTACTTATGTTTTTAATCTATAATTTAATAATATTCAACTTCAACTATTTTACCTAGATCTATTAGTGCTGCTTTAAGAGAATTTAAAACATATAGTTTTATACTTAATTCACCTGGGAAATCGGGATTTTGATGAGCTGGATTAATGGTCCTTCCTATAATCATCTTTATATGAGTGCAATCTTCAAACAACATTCTAGCAAGTTGTGATGCTCCATCTTGTGCATAAATGAAACTTAAATCATTTGAAGTTTTTATAGATGCTAATTTTTCTGCCGCCTTTCTTATAGTTAATACTCCTTCTGTAACAAGGTCTATTCCTTCTATATATCCGATTGGTGGTATTTCTTTATCAATTATATTGAAGCTTGTTTTTATTTCTTTTTTAAGGTGCCTTGCTACAATATTTCCCGCTGTCCCTCCACATACTATTTTCTTGCCTGAGGTTTTTAGTATTTTTTCTACTATTTCTTTATCTTTTTTCTTATCTATTGGAGGACCTGAAAATATTACTGCCTTTTGTTGCCTAATAGCTTTGACAGTTGCAACCGTTGCATCATCTCCTGGTTTTTCCATGTATAGTAAATCACATGCACCTAATAGATTATTGGTTATTGACTTTGCTGATATGTTACTTTTTATAGTTCTTTCTAAGTGTTCTGCCACGTCTTTCCATCCCCAGCCCAAGTTTAATACCTGACCAACACCTGCATGTATGACTCCATCACTTACAAATACTAATACATCATTTTCTCTTAATTCAAATTTACTTTCTTTTATTGTTCTATTATTTATTTGTGATGTACTCCACTTTAATGAATTTATTTTGTTTCTTCTTAAGAAAAATACACTTGGGTTTTCAAACTCTGCTATATATACCATTCCATTTGCCTCTACCTTAACTATTGTAAAAGTAGAATAAGCCAATTTTCTAACAGAACATACAGGAAGGGTATGAATAATAGTATCTATGACTTCTTCTATCGGAAGTCCTTCCTTTAACATAGTGATTGCTATTTGAGCTGTTAGTGTAGCTAAAATATTAGCTTTTACACCACTTCCTAAGCCATCAGATAGTACTGCTATAAACTTTTCATTATCATTATAAAATGCTACCTTATCACCACATAATTCCTCATTGTATCTATTTAAGCTCCCACTTGCAAAATCTATAAAAAATCTCATCATTTTATTTTCCTTCTTCCTCTTGAATAAGATTTTTTAGTTTTGTTAAAGTCGCCTTTGTTTCTCCTGTTGTTTCTCCTAAGAGGCTTGCTATTTCTTGAGCTACTACCATTTGCTTGTTTATAACTTGTTGTGCCATGTTTATCGCATCATACTTTACTTGTTGGTTTTTCTTTTGTATATTCTCATATTCAGTGATATCATGTGCAAAGAATAAAACTACTTGATTTAATTCAACCCATATTACACTTTGTATTATTGTAGATTCATACTCAGGTAGAAATATTTTTTGTTTAATTATATTTTCCTTAGTTCCTTTTACCTTTTTAAATACGTCTTCATCTAAATATTTACTTATTGAAATACCATTACTGATATTTTCATTTATTCCAAAGAAGTTTTTAGCTCTATTATTTAATTGAGTTATATTAAATTCTTTATTAACAATTATAATCATCTCTGGAACAGTATCAAATATAACATTAGTTAAGGTTTCTGCTTTCTCTCTTATAAAAGGCAAACACATCTCTATCTCTGCCATACCATTATATACTGCAATTGCCTTTTCTCTACATGTGTGATATCCACAACTAGCACAATTTATTTCATCTTCTTTTATATGTCTACCCATATCATTTAGGATTTTTCTCAGTTCTTTTTCTGTCGGTTGTTTAAGAGGTACGTTAAGAGGCTTAAAACTTTTATCAACTGGAATTTCTAGATATTTACTATGACTTGAATTTTCTTTCTCACCACATATTAATGGAATTTTAGAATATTTTATAAATTTTCCTTTGCGTTCGTATGCAGTCAAATCACTCTTTGGCATACCTAAACCTTGTAAACAACCATGTCTGCAACAACTCATTTCTATTAAGGTATTTTTAAATCTTCCCTTTTTTATACTTTCTATAACTTTTATACAGTCTTTTATACCATCTACTTCTATAATCTTTCTTCTGGGATTTCTACTTTTTATAATCTCTAATGGTTCTCCAGTAATATTTAATAAACTCTGAGTACTACATACTTCATTATCAAAAGAGGTTTCTTCTAATTCATCTAATTTAATCTTTTCATCTTGTAACCATTCTACTAGTTCTACAAAAGTAAGTACCACGTCTAATGATTTTTCATAATAACCTTCTACTTTTTTAGATAAACAAGGTCCTATATGAATGACTTTAGTATCTTGACCGTACTTTTCTTTTAGAATCCTAGAATGACTGGTAGCTGAAGATACTACAGGAACTAAGTTTTTAATAAGCTGAGGGTGGTGTTTTTGAATAAGGCTTGTGACAGATTGACAAAAACTTGTTATATAAGGAGTATCACTTGGATCATTAGCATATATGTTGTATATCTCAGTGATAGGTTCGATACCCGATGTAGTCTCCTCTACATACTTAAAACCTAATTTCTTAAGAGCTGTTACTAATTTATTACTGTTTTTTCCAAAGGCTGCAACATAACTAGGGGCAATAGATGCTACTATAGTTTTATTATCTTCTATATATTCTTTTACTACATGTATATAAGATTTAACCTTTGAATATTGTGGGCATACATTAATACACTTTCCGCAAACAATACATCTTTCTTTCATAATATGCGCTTCCTTGTCTTTAACCTTTATAGCATGAACAGGACACATTCTTGCACATGCATAACAATCCTTACAGTTTCCATCTGAAAAGCCCATAAACCACATTAAAATCCCCCCTTAAATATATGGAATTATTTCATTTTCAAATACATATCTAGCATTATCTCTACTAACTGATAGTATTTTTTCATCCCAACGCTTAACGCAAACTCCTTCTGTACATTGTTCTAGGCAAAATGATGCGAATAATTCTATCTTGTCTTGTAAATCGTATTCTTTTATAAAAACTTTAAATGCTTCAACTACATCATATGAACCTTTAATATAACAAGAGCTTCCTATGCATATTTTTATTGGTTTCATTTTTTATCCTCCACATGGATATTTTTATTTTCGTATATTTAATTATATTTTTTTAGACTATAATAATATGTTAAATCTTGGTTATTTGCATATATAATTTATTTTTACAAATACTAGCTTATATACTTACTTTATTAATAAAGGAGAATGTAGATGAGCAAGAAAAAGATGACTACAAGTGAAGATGATTTCCTATATCTCGATAAATTTGATGACCAACATCAAGAAATACTAGATCAGATAGAAATTAATGAAAGTTCTGATAGTGAAACTACTGATTTATTAAATTTTAGAGTTGTTAATACTAATAATTCATATCCTCAAAGAAATACATCAAAAGTTAATACAGATATGAAATAAATATTTTAATTAGAGGTGATATACATGAATAAACAAAAGAAATGTGAAAATAACAACCAATGGGCTGGATCAAATATTTCTTTGACTAGTAAAACTGGTGTAAAGCAAAAAGATGAAACTAATAACCAATGGACATCTACTAGTAAAAAGTCTCCTGAGAATTTTGCTGAGAATTGCCATCCTGAAAAACATCATAAAAAATAGATTTAAATATAAAAAAATGGCACGTATGAAGTTACTCTCATACATGCCATTTTTTTTTATTCTTTACTTTAAAATCAATATTGATTTATTATTAATAAAATGCATTTCTTTATTCTTAATAAATAATTTTAGTGTCTATAATTGTAGCATCAGCATAATTTTCTAGTAATTCTATTGCATAATCCATATATGTATTTAATTCTTCATCTCCGTTAAAAGATATTATATTCATAAGAATATGATTTGTTTCACTGTTTATCATAGCTCTGTTAGAATCTGATGTAGTACTACCAAACTTACCTACTTCATCTTCAAAAACAGGTAGATTTTCTAAATTTATTAATCCCCTACCAATTCCTTCATATTTTTCGCCTTCTTCTCCTACTGTTAAAGATATTTTTTCCCCAATCTTGCTTAAATCATATGTCCCCACTGAATAAAAACTTTCTAGTGATATTAAGTTATTTATATCTACTACATTATTTACCTTGTATAATTCCATTCCTTTTACTACTCTTTTTACTAAGGATTCTGATGAAAGTCTGTATCTACTTGGGTCTTTGCCTAAGCTTTTGTATGCTATTCTTGAAGTTTCTATGTTCTTTATTTTTGATATTTCATTTTGATTGATATTTGCTTGTATTTCATTACATTTATTTTTTATAATTTCCCATAGTTTGTCCTCATGTTCTTTTACAATTACATTTGCTTCTATAGTTCCTATAACTGTATTAGGAGATTTATCTTTTATTTTATCTGCTATTTTAATGTTCATCATCTTAATGCTCCTTTTTATAATATATTATATAATTATATATTATCACTGTTGACACTTTTAAGTAACATTATAACATAAAGTATTTAAAGCTTCCTTCCTATAAATACTTTATGTTATAATTATAAATCCTTTTAAAACTTCACTTTTGTTTAATATAAAAAAGTAGCCATAATCACCGTAAAAGTCACTATGGCTACTGCCTTGTACAAAAGATCTTGCTACCCTCGAAAGGGTATAAAATATTTTAATAAGCTATCTGCTCATAATGAGAAGTGGAGCAGCTTTATATTAACTTTGTTCTATTGCAAACTTTGAGTATATATGTGATAATCTTTCTATTTGGCACTTATAACCTGATGTGCCATTTCAACTAATTCATCTTGTGATAAATCAGAATCCCTTGCCAAGAAAGAATAGTAGATTCCATCTTCTGTCCAATTCAAATATTTAAATTGAGCGACTTCTTCCTTTTTAGGTCCACAACTAAATACATATTTACCTGATGCTTCATCTTGCTTATCTTGTTCTGTCATTTCATAATCTTCTGGTACGAACTTGTAAGCATCTGAATTAAAATATAAATCTATACCGTTATAGGTATCAATAACAACCTCTTGTTCTGATTTTTCACCTAACATTCCATTTTCCATCTCAAGGTTTACTTTATCGTCCCCTTTTGCATAAACAAAATCAAGGTCTTTTGATTTTCCTAAAGAATTGCCTTGCTCATCCAACGCTTTAGTATTTACAGTATATCCATTTGTAAAGATATATCCGTTGTCAAATTTCTCAACTAATTTAGGATTAAATCCAAAATCATCATCTACTTGTTTTTCTGTAGGTATCGTAGTATAAGTTGGTATGTTACTCGAACCTGAAACTAAAGAGGATATTTTTCCTGCTGCAAATGCAGTTGTCCCTAATACAAAAATGGCTGCTAGTGTAACCGTAATTCTTTTCTTAAATGATACTTTGTTATATATTTTTCTATTTTCCATTTCATCATGCTCCTTTTTATCTGGTAAGTGGTTTAATGTGGAATTTACCCTATTTTTAAAACTTCTTGGTATATCTGGAAAGGCATTATTCCAATTATAATTATTCATAAGTTACCTCCATATGATTTAACTTTATTTTTAATAATTTTCGTCCTTTTGATAATCTGCTTTTTACAGTTCCAGCAGGTATTTTTAAAATCTGTTTAATTTCTTCTACAGAATATCCCTCTACATAATAAAGAACAATTGTAATGCGAATGCGTGGCGGTAATTTCTGAATAGCCAAATATAATTCGCTATAGTCTTTTTTATCATCAGCCTTGGCAAACTCAAAGCATTCTTCATAAGATACCTTCCAACATTCTCTACGTTTCAAACGATAACATTCATTTATCAGTATCCTAATCAACCATGTTTTTAAATATTGTTCTTCTTTTAGTGTTCCTAATTTGTCATAGGCTTTTAAAATTGCCCCCTGAACTGCATCCTCACAGTCTTGATCATTAATCAAAATTGATTTAGATACATGATATAAAGTTCGTTCAGCTTCAAGAACTTTATCTATAAATGTATTTTTATTCAATTAACTTCCTACCTTTCCTTGCAAATTGTAGCGCTACTTCTTTGCTTTTACACTAATTAGATGCATCTAGCTGCTAAATGGTTCATTTAATTTTCACTTAAATTTAACTTTCGCTATCGATTTTTTGTTATTTGTCACTTTTTATTTTTTAAATATATTGATATAACTTCAATTCACAGGTTAGCCACAATTTTTTAAATATTATACTATCAATATCCTCATAATTTTAAAAATAAGAGCATAAGCTCCTATCTTATTAGGCTTTTCTTTGAAATATAAGTAAAAAGGTATCTATAATTTAGTGAACAATTTTAATATGATTCTGAATGATTTTAGCTATAATTCTGCTCCTTTTGACATGTTCTCGAAAACAAATGTTTTATTGGACATAAAAAAAGAAGTCTACATAGTACTCCTTTTTTAAAAACTTATATTTTATTATTATTTATTTTATTTTCTAATTCTTTTATCTTACATTCTAATTCTATGATTCTATTTTCATATTTATTTTTACCTTTAAGTTTTTTTATAAAACTATATATTCCATATACAATAAATATTAAAATTCCTAAAATAAGAATTGTATTAAATAACTGGAATATAAGTTCATACGAAATACCTATCAATGGTTTTATATCCATTTTATTACTCCCCCCTATAACTTGTACTATTAAAATATAACAACTATAACACTATTTATATTATACCATTTTTAAGTATTCCTAAAAAATACATTTAAAAACCAAATACATATATCATAAATTTTATCACTTTTTTATTTTTCATATACATTGGAATTACTTTAACTCACAAGTCTTTCAAAGATTTTCCATCATTATAATCTCCTTGTACTTTTAAAATGGCATATTAATTTTCGATAATTATATTTAATATTTTAATTATAACCATTTTTTGGAATGATGTATGCTTTATTTTATAAACCCTTTGTTGAAACAAAAGAAAGTGTAGATAAATTTGTTTTTACACAAATCTATCTACACTCTATATTAATATCTATTTATCTAAATTAGCTAAAGCAACTTCAACTGATTCTTTTAATATATCAAAAGCTTTATCACAATCTTTTTTTGTTAAAATTAGTGGTGGAACCATTCTTATTATACTAGTTCCAATTAATGTAACTAGAAGGTATCTATCTATACAGTTGTGTTTTATATCTAAACCAATAGGTAAATCAAACTCAACACCTACTAATAATCCTTTCCCTCTAACTTCTTTAACATGAGGTAGCTCTTTTAATCTATCCATAAAATAAGCTCCCTTTTCTGCCGCATTATCTGCTAAGTTTCTATCAAGTAATTCATTAATTTGAGCATAAGCCGCTGCACAACATACTGGGTTTCCACCATAAGTACTTCCATGTGATCCCATAGAGAATGCTTTAGCAACTTCCTCACTTGCACATACTGCTGATATTGGCATTCCTCCACCCATTGCTTTTGCCATTGATACTATATCAGGTTTAACACCATAATTCATATATGCCATTACTTTACCTGTTCTACACCAACCTGTTTGTATCTCATCAAATAGTAATAATAATCCTTTTTCTTCACATAGAGCTTTTATACCATCAACAAATTCTTGAGTTGCAGGTCTAACTCCACCTTCTCCTTGAACTAGCTCAATCATTATTGCTATTGTGTCATCAGTTACTTGTTCTCTAAATGATTCTACATCATTAAAATCAGCATAACTAAATCCTGGTACCATTGGCTTAAATCCTACTTGACATGCATTATCTGGTTGACCTGTTGCAGACATTGCTCCATAAGTTCTACCATGGAAACTATTTTTAGCTGTTATAATATGATATTTATTAGGTCCATATTTATCTGTTCCATATTTTCTTGCCATTTTTATCATAGCTTCATTTGCTTCTGCACCTGAATTTTGATAGAATATTTTATCCATCCCTATTGATTCACATATTAGTTGTGCAAGTAATGTTTGAGGTAGCGTATACGGATAGTTGAAAGTGTGTATTATATCTTTAACTTGATCACGAATAGCATCTACTACCTTTTTATTACAACTACCAGCACTATTTACTGCTACTCCACCATAAAAGTCTAAGTATGCATTTCCTTTTTCATCATATAAATACATGTCTTTAGCAGTTTGTGCTACAAAATCAAATCTTTCATAAGTTTCAATCATATATTTTTTTGTTAAATCCTTAAGCTCTTCTTTACTTAAATTATAATTTCTTAATTTCATTCTAATTTCCCCCTAATAAAAAATTGACTTCATTTATATCTCAAGTGCTCTGGTATTCTAGGCACTAAATACCAGATATTACTTGAGTAATTTCCTTGAATTCAAAATATGTTAAATACTATTATGTCGTATTTAAATCTTCATATTTTTTTATTTTTCATTAGTTTCTAAATTAGAGTACTTCTTCTTTGCTGAAAAGAAAAATACTATTCCTACTGCTACCCACACTCCTACGATTACCCATTCAGCAAAAATCATACCAGGGATATATAATAGAAGCATAAATATAGATAAAGTTATAGCCATATATCCTACAAACTTGTAATTCTTTATCTTATAAGGTCTTTCCAGACTAGGCTCTTTCTTTCTTAAAACCATAAATGATATAGCTACCATTGCATATGCAATAACAATTGCAAAGCTACCTGCATTAACTAGCCAACCCATCATACTTTTTCCAAAGAAAGGTGCTATAATAGAACAGCTACCAATTAAAAGAATTGCATTTGATGGAGTATTATATTTTGGATGTATTTTTCCAAGAAATGCTGGAAGCATTTTAGCTTGAGATAATGCATACATTGCACGGCTTCCTCCCATAAGGAATGCATTCCAACTTGAAACAATACCTGCTAGACCCGCAATAATTAAAACTTTAGCTGCTATTTCACTATTCCCAAATCCTATCTTCATTGCATCTGCTGTTACAAGTACAGATGAGGACATTTGGTCTTCAGTCATTAAAAGAGATACTGCAAAGATAATTAATACATAAAATGCAACTGCCATAACTATAGATAATATTAGTATTTTACCAATATTCTTAAATGGCATATTTATTTCTGCTGCTGTTTGAGGAATTACATCAAAACCTATATACATAAATGGTGTTGCAATAGCAACAGCTAACATACCATTCCATCCATCTTTAAATAGAGGCTCTGCGTTAGAAACATCACCACTTATTGGAGCACTAATCATTAATCCAATTCCAGCTACTGCTATAATTACTGTTAGAATTTTTTGTAGAAAAGCTGCGTCTTTTGTTCCACGGTAATTTATCATTGTAATAAGAATAGAACTAATAACACCTACTCCAACCCAGCTAGCATATACATCAAATCCTGCTATTGTATACATATGTCCTTGTAAAAATTTAGGGAATAAATACTCTACTACATTAGGAAGTGCACATGCTTCAAAAGCAACAACACCTACATATCCTAATATAAGTGACCAGGTACATACAAAGGATGCATTTTTGCCAAGTGCTCTCTGACTAAATACTTGTGCACCACCAGACTGGGGCAGTGCAGATGTAAGTTCTGCATAAACTAAACCTACAAAGACTATCATAATCCCACCAAGTCCAAAGGCAGCCATTGCTCCTAGGGAACCTGCTTTTTGAATCCACATACCTGCTAAAATTACCCAACCCCATCCTATCATTGCTCCAAATGCCAGGGCTAGCACGTCTTTTTTACCTAATACTCTGTCAAATTTCTTCTCTTCCATAAAGTAACCTCCCTTTTTAAATAAAATAACTTTTTTTTTAATAGACTGTTCTTTTGTTTATAGTCAATCTCAATAAGTTATTTAAGGTGTCGTTGAAGTTATCATTTGTACCACTTAATTTTTGGTACATTAAGTTGTCATATAAAAAATTATGGAGATAAAATAATTTTTGACATATTCATTATTTTATATGGGTTATGAATAATCCTAAATTAAATTATATTATACTTTTTGATTCTCTTTTTTATTTACAAAATACCCTACTAGCATTATTAAAATTGAAATTCCAACACCTAAGAATAATGGATCTATAAATGATGGTAAAATAAACTTTCCAATCAATACGAAAACTGGACCTGCTATAATAGCACCTAAAGCAAATTTTTTGTTAACACGCCCTGGGAAAAATAATGCCGCGCACATTGGTGCAAATGCTACAGCTCCACGAAGACCCATAGACATAAAACTCCATCCAAGTATTAAAGATCCCATATTTCCAGTTGTAAATAGTGCTGCTGATACAAGTATCAATGCTATAATAACACGTGATGCAGTAAGTGAAGTCTTATCACTTGCGTCTTTATTAAAATATACTTTGTATATATCATTGCATATCATAGAACTTAGACCAAGCGCTACACCTGCTCCTGTACCTACTAATGCAACTAGTAATGTTGCTAAAATCATTCCCGCAACAAGAGGTGGAACATTTTGTATAACAAATGTAGGAAGTGCAGAAGCTGCAGACATATCTGGAGAAGTTATTTTCATATACATTCCGACAAATATTCCAGCAGTACCTACTATTGGAATTAAGATTGCACTAATTAGTGCACCAGCTTTTGATATTTTAAGATTTTTTGCAGAAATAATAGCTTGAATATATGCTTGTGTTGTAATTACACCAAGTATGAGAGAAATACCTGCACCCATATCTACAAACGTACCCCTTGCAAAAAGGTTAAAGTACTGTGCATCTGGTAATGCAGCTTTAAAGCTAGAAATTCCTCCTCCAAGATTAACTGCCATAAATCCACAAATGATTACTGTACCATAAAGTAAAATAGTTTTTACTATACCTACTAGTCCAGCTCCCCAAACACCACCAAATACTACATAAGCAAGCATTAATAAAATAATACATATAGTAGCGGTTATAGGTCCTAAATAACTTACTGAAGTAACTAATGCTATTCCTGCTAATACCTGTGCAACGATACTTAAAAAACTTCCTATAGACATTAAAACCGTTGCAACTGTACTTGATGTTTGATCATATTCTCTTGAAAAAACTTGTGGTAGAGTACTTATTCCACTATTATAAAGAGGTTTTGCAAATCCAAGAGCTAATATAAGGCATCCTATACCTCCCCCTAATGTAAACCACCAAGCTGAAAATCCATAGGTAAAAGCAAGCTGAGCTGTTCCTATAGTTGAAGAACCACCAACTAAAGTTCCTATTATAGAACCTGCTACAATTCCTACTCCAGCCTTTCTTCCACCTGTTGCAAAATCCCCAGCTGAGTTTACACGTTTACCTGAATAAATACCAACACAAGTAATTAAAGCGAGTACCAATAAGGCCCCAATATAATGTAAAGATGTCATTTTAAATTCATCCCTTTCATAACTTTAAGTTATATATTTGGATATTGCTGCAATGCTTCTTTATTTTCTAAGACACGTAGCACTCCACAAGCTAAAGCGTCCATTTCTGCTTCTCCTGGGAATACTTTAACTGGTGCTATAAATTCTACCCTGTCTTTAATCCAATCCATAAGCATACTGTCATATGCAAGGCCACCAGTTAATAAAATCGCATCAACTCTACCTTTTAGTACAGCTGAAGATGCACCTATTTCTTTTGAAATTTGGTATGCCATAGCTTCATATATAAGCTTTGCATATTCATCTCCTTCTTTAATACGTTTACCAACTTCACGGGCATCATTTGTTCCAAGATATCCTACTAAACCACCTCCTCCAACTAATTGCTTTCTAAGTTCTTGTTTTGTATATTTACCTGAAAAACACAGATCCATAACCGTTCCAAAAGGTATTCCTCCACATCTTTCTGGAGAAAGAGGTCCATCACCATCTAGTGCATTATTTACATCTATCATTCTTCCTTTTTTGTGAGTTCCTACAGATATACCCCCACCTAAGTGAGCAATTATGAAATTGAAATCTTTATATTCTCCACCCATATCTTTAGCCGCAGCTCTTGCTACTGCCCTTTGATTTAGAGGATGGTCTTTAGACTTTCTTGGTATTAGCGGTGTTCCTGATATTCTAGCTAGTGGCTCAAATTCATCTACCACAACAGGGTCAACAACATATGCATTTAGCCCTAATTCGTTAGCAATTGAATAAGCAAGGCCTCCACCTAAATTAGATGCATGTTGCCCCATAACCCCTATTTTTAAGTCTTTCAGCATTTCTTCATTTACTTTATATGTTCCACCTACAACAGGTTTCATATTTCCACCACGAGCTATTATTGCTGAGAATTTAGATAAGTTTACATTTTTATCGGCGAGAGTTTTCATGATAAGTTCTTTACGGAAGTCAAATTGATCATATATTTCTTTATATGAATTTATTTTTTCTGTAGAATGGCGTATTGTTTCAGTAATTATTTCTTTATCATTTTCAAATATTGATATTTTAGTTGAAGTTGAACCAGGATTTATTATTAAAAAAGTATATATTTTTTCCATATATCTACTCCTTTCCAAGTTGTTGAACAACTAATGCCCCAAGTGCAATAGAATTCAACTTTGATATATCTGAACTTGCCCTAGATGTTAATATAATTGGCGTTTTAGCTCCCATAATAACACCAGCTTTTTCAGCTCTTGCAAAGTATTCCATGGATTTATTTAAAATATTACCGGCTTCTATATCTGG
Source organism: Romboutsia sp. (assembly GCF_056995035.1). NCBI lineage: Bacteria > Bacillati > Bacillota > Clostridia > Peptostreptococcales > Peptostreptococcaceae > Romboutsia > Romboutsia sp. The sequence continues at coordinate 15,286 of NZ_JBXKIW010000009.1, forward strand.
CGCTATTAATATATCTGCATTTCCTGCAACAGGATGATTAATCCCTTTATGTTTTGCAGCTTCAGCGCATACTGCGTTATCTATTGCTAATGGTCCTTTTACTAAACATCCCTTTATAAAACCTTCTTCATTCATTTTTGTAAGTTTATCGGCATCTAATGTAGCAGGCATTTTAGGATTTACTTTTTCAACTGCACAAAGTACAGCAACCTTTGGTTCTTCATTTCCTAAAGCATGAGCAATTCTTACACTACTATTTATTATATCTACTTTATTTTCTAATGTAGGTGCAATCGTCATAGCCGAATCACTTAAAATAAACAATCTATCATATCCTGCTACTTCTAGCACTCCTACATGATTTATTAAGTTACCAGCTCTCAAACCAGTTTCATGATTTAATACTGCTTTTAATATATCAGATGTTTCAACAAAACCTTTCATTGGAAGTGATGCTTTTTTATCTCGTACTAATTTTATAGCTTGTGTACAAGCTTCTGTTTTATCTTTGATATCTATAACTTCAAAATTATTTATATCCATGCCAATTCCAGAGGCTATTTCTTCAATCTTTTCTTTATCTCCTACTAAAATCGCATTGGCAATTCCCATCTTATATGCATTATTAACTGCAGATAATACGTCCTTGTCTTGTGCTACTGCCACAGATATGGTTTGAAGCTCACCTGCTTTAACTATTTCTATTAATTCTTTGAATGTTTTTACCATTTTTTTATCTCCCTTAATTATGAAATTTTAATTCCAAATTTCATCATCTGTCGGAACACGTTTACCTGGAATTTCATATGCAATTCTACTTATATTAATTAAATGATTAAACCATAGATTTTCACTTATACTATTATTTCCCCAAGAACCACATCCAAGTGTTGCTGTAGGATTAAGACCATTTACAAAAGATCCTCCAAGTCCACTTGAACCTATTTGATTAACTGCAAAACGAGAAACAGGAAGTATCTGTGCTGCATATTCTATATTTTCCTTTGTATATGAATGTATAGTCACACTATGACCTTTACCTTCATATTCTAAGTTAGCATTTGCAATATTAACAGCTTGCTCCCATGTATCATATCTATAAGCTGATAATACTGGACACATTTTTTCCTTTGAAAAATAATCATCTGTTCCATATTTTTCAACTTTAACTACTAATAGTTTTGTATCTTCTTGAATATCTATTCCTGCCATTTTAGCTATATCAAAAGGAGTTGCACCAACACAAGCTACATTCATTTTTCCTTCTGGGAATAAAGCTTTTCTTAAAGCATCTACTTCTTCTTGTTCTTTAACATAATAAGCACCATTTGCTACTAATCCTAAGATAAGTTCATCATATTTTTCAGATGGACATATTGCATTTTGTTCACAAGTACATAATATACCGTTGTCATATATTCTACCTTTTATTACTTTAGGTACTACCTCATCTATATTAGCATCTTTATCTATTAAACATTGTACATTTCCTGCACCAACACCAAAGGCAGGTTTTCCACTACTATAAGCAACCTTAACCATTCCAGGACCACCCGTTGATATACATGCATCTGATAATTGCATTACTAAATTAGATATTTCTACACTTGGTTCATCAACTATTTGAATTAAATCCTTTGGTGATCCTACTGCCTCTAAAGCTTCTCTCATTAATTCTACAGTTTTTACTCCAGTATTTTTTGCTCTTGGATGTGGACATATAACTAATGCATTTCCACCTTTTAGAGCTATCATAGCATTTTGCATTGGTGTCATGGTAGGGTTAGTAGTTGGAGTTACAGCACCTACAACACCTATTGGCTTTCCTACTTCAACAAGACCTTCTTCTTCTATGTATCGAAGAATTCCTCTACTTTTAACACCTTTAAGCTTATTCCAAGCTGCTTTTGACTTACCTTTATTTTTAACTATTTTATCTTCATAAACACCCATTCTAGTTTCATCTACTGCCATACGTGCTAACATTTCTCCATTATCATATACTGCTTTACCTATAGCACGAACTGCTTCATCTACTTTTTCTTGAGAGTATTTTTCAAATTCCTGTTGTGCTCTACGTGCCTTTTGTATTAAATCTAGTACATATTCTCTTGCTTCCATTTTACATTCCCCCTAATTTCATATGATTTTATTTTTACATATTTTTTAATATATCAGGTTGTATTTAGATTGTAGTATATGGGACAAATTTAAGTCAAAGTAATTTTCAGAAAATTTTCAGAATACTTTGTTATTTTTTAGATTTATAGAAAAGCATTAAATTCTTATATTTGTCCTCTTCTCTCCTTCGATATAAATATAGTTACAATAGCATTACAACCTATAGGTTGTAATGTTTCTAATAAAATATTATTATTCTATTAAAAGGTATTATAAAAACCCTAATTGAGATAAAATATTATATACATAGGAAGGTGATATAAGTGAGAATCGACAGCGTAAAAATAACTTTTAATAATGGCTTTGAAAAAATAGTTGAAAGGAATACAGTGAAAAACTTTAATTCTTTAATAGAATGGTTAGAGATGTTTAATAATGGAGAAATTGTAAATTTATTAACAATGTCTGGTAAAGAGCTAGGTACCTCTTTTTCCATAGATAAAAATAATATTAAATCTATAGAAATCCTATAAATCTAAATTAAATAATCTATTATTTATTAAAACAAAATAAAAGGAAGATTTTTTTAAATGCATTACGCTAAATAAAGCTACTACATTAACCTAGTTCAATTAGGTTGATGTAGTAGCTTTTATATTTAATTCAAATTAATTTTTCTTTATGAATTTACTAGCTTCCATAAATAAACTTGCAATTATTGCTAATCCAAAACAAGTTACAAAGCTTGTTAATCCATAACTTGCCGGTATTGCAAATATATCTCTCATAAATGGTAATAATGTTATACTAAACATACCTAAACATATAACAACTGCTCCTAAAGCATATTTATTACTTGTAAATCCAAGTTTAAATATTGTTTCAGTATTAGATCTTGAAGCAAATGTTTGTATTATTCTAGATAATGTAAGTGTAGTAAATGCCATTGCTGTTCCTAGTTCCTGCGAATGTTTAAGTCCTATATATTGAGCTATTATAGTAACAACTCCTATTATACTACCTCTAACTAATACTGCTCTTAAAGTTCCTCCAGATAATATACCTTCATTTGGGTTTCTCGGAGGATTATTCATAATAGCTTTTTCTGGTTTTTCAAGTCCTAATGCTATTGCTGGTAATGAATCTGTTACTAAATTTATAAATAATAATTGTAATGTTGTAAATGGATTAGCCCAATTCGCAAATACTGCAAATAGTATTGCTATTATTCCACCCAAGTTTCCTGCGAATAAATAAGTTATAGATTTTTTAATATTATCATAAACTGTTCTACCTACTTCAACTGCTTTAACTATTGTTGCAAAGTTGTCATCAAGTAATACCATAGCTGATGCATCTTTAGCAACCTCAGTTCCACTTCCCATACCTATTCCTATATCAGCTTGCTTTAAAGCTGGTGCATCATTTACACCATCGCCTGTCATAGCACATACTTTACCTTTTCTTTGCCATGCTTTTACTATTCTTATTTTATTTTCTGGTGAAACTCTTGCATAAACTGATATTTTTTCTAAATCTTTGTCTAGTTTTTCATCGCTTAAAGCATCTAACTCTTGACCTGTAAGTGCTAAATCTCCATCAACCATTATTCCTATATCTTTTGCTATAGCTTTTGCTGTTGTTTTATGGTCACCTGTTATCATTACAGTTTTTATACCTGATTTTTTAGCATCTTTAACTGCATCATATACCTCATCTCTTGGAGGGTCTATCATTGCCATAAGACCAACAAGTGTTAAATCTGTTTCATCTTCTATAGATGGAACAAAGTTTTCATCATCTATGTTCTTAGTTGCAAATGCTAAAACTCTTAATGCTTTATTTGAAAATTCTTCATTAGATTTTTTATATTCATTTATTATTTCTTGCGTAATAGGCACTAATTCTCCGTCATCTAATACATATTTACATCTATTAAATACTACATCTGGAGCACCTTTTATAAACATTGTAACTTCATCATCTATTTTGTTTATAGTTGACATAAGTTTTCTATCACTATCAAATGGTAATTCACTTAATCTATTATATTTTTCTCTAATTTGTTTATAATTTAAGTTATTTTTCTCTGCATAATTTATAAGAGCCACTTCTGTTGGATCTCCTATTTCTATCCCTTCACTAGTTATATCTGAATCATTACAAAGTACAGATGCTAATGTAAGTGTTTCCTCTTGAATAAAATTATTTTTAGTTGCCGCTATTTCATATCCGCCTACATTATCTGCTAAACTAAGTTCTTTAACTCCGTACATATAAAAATCTACAACTGTCATTTTATTTTGAGTTAATGTACCTGTTTTATCTGTACATATTACACTTGTAGAACCTAATGTTTCAACTGCTGGTAACTTTCTTATTATAGATTGTTTTTTAGCCATTGTATTTGTTCCAACTGCTAATACTATTGTAACTATCGAAGACAATGCTTCTGGTATAGCTGCAACTGCTATAGCTATTGCAAACATAAATGAATCAGCTACATTTCCACCTCTAAGAACTTGAACTCCAAATATTATAGCTGATAATATTACTATACCTATACCTAATTTTTTACTAAAATCATCTAATTTTTGTTGAAGTGGTGTTTGTTTATTCTCTGCGTTATCTAGTAAGTTAGCTATTTTACCAACTTCTGTATTCATACCACATCCTGTAACTACATATGTTGCTCTACCGTAAACTACCATAGAACCACTAAATACCATATTTTTTTGGTCTCCTAATGCACACTCGTCATTTATTGCATCTTCATGTTTTAATACAGGCTCTGATTCTCCTGTTAACATTCCTTCTACAACTTTAAGAGTTTGAGCTTCTATTATTCTACCATCTGAAGGCACATAATCTCCTGCTTCAAGAATTACAATATCTCCTGGTACTAACTCTTTTGATGGTATAGTTACCTTAGCATTATTTCTTATTACCTTTGCATTTGGAACCGATAGCTGCTTTAAACTAGCAAGTGAACCTTCTGCTTTCTTTGTTTGAACTACTCCAAGTATAGAATTTAGTATTAACACTGCAAATATTATCGCAGACTCTACTACTTCTCCTAAAAATACTTGAACTAATGCTGCTATTAAAAGAATTATAACTAATGGATCTTTAAAGCTATCAACAAATAACTTCCATGTTGGCGTTTTTTCTTTTTCTTTTAATTCATTATATCCGTATTTTTCTAACCTTTCATTTGCTTCTTTGTTAGATATCCCAGCTAAATTACTATCTAGCTCCTTTATTACTTCTTTGATACTTTTTTTGTAAAACATAATATCCCTCCAGTTTAAATTTAAAATTTATTTCACTTACAATACACTTTACTCATAAAGTTAATACATTTTTTTAGAATTTCTGTTGTTAATATCTCCGATGCAATAGTCTAAAATTCTCTGTATTTTACTAATGAGTTGTTTTTCAAAAATAAAAAAGACCTCCAAAGCAAACTGTGACACAGCCTACTTTGAAGGTCTTGCTAACAAGTTAATATACCCGCTAATCAACCGGGATATGTAATCCGTAATGACGATTGATTATCACTTTCGTGAAAGCTACTCCCCTTCAAGGGAATCTTATTTAATTTAT
>NZ_JBXKIW010000010.1:0-23258 GCF_056995035.1 Romboutsia sp.
GTAAGAGCACTTATATATATTTTAAATTTATCTTCATCTGGTATAGATGATGTTAACATTGGATTTAATCCATGTATTCCTTCTAGTATAATAGGTTGATTTTCATCTATTTTTAACTTTCTACCAGTTTCCTCTCTTATACCTAATTTAAAATTAAACTTTGGTAAATTTATTTCTTTTCCATCTAATAGATTTTTTAAGTCTCTATTAAATCTATCTAAATCTATAGCATATATAGATTCAAAATCCAAGTTTCCAAATTCATCTAAAGGAGTATCATCTCTATTAACAAAATAATCGTCTAAAGATATAGATACAGGCTTTAAATTGTTAACTCTAAGATGTATTGACAATCTATGAGCAAAGCTAGTTTTTCCTGATGAAGATGGAGCTGCAATAAGTATTACTCTCTTTTCTTTATCTTTTATTATATCTGCAATTTGAGAAAGTTTTTTCTCATGTAAAGCTTCTACAGTTCTTATTACATCTCCATAATCATAATCTTGTATAATCTTATTAAGAGTTGTAACTTTATCCACACCTAAAAGTTTTGACCATTTTTCAGCTTCTTTATATACACTTGCAAGTTTGGGTTGTGGCTTAAATTCTATTGGTATAGTTTTATCTCCTTCACTTGGACCTAAAACTATAACTCCATTATTATATAACTTTAAATCGAATGTTTTTATATATCCTGTTGATGGTAACATATACCCATAAAAATGATTTATATGTTGATTACATTTATATATCTTCACATCATCATATTCTTTATATTTTAATAACTGGGCTTTTTCATACATTCCATAACTTTCAAATATTTCTATTCCTTCTTCTCTATCTGTGGATATTTTATCTATAGTATAGTTATTTTCAACAATTTCTATCATTCTTTGTTTTATGGAATAAACGTCTTTTTCATCTAAGTTTTTGCCTATATGAACTTCACAATATAAACCATTTGATAAGGAGTGTTCTATTGTAACTCTACTTCCTTCAAATAATTCATTGCAGGCCATTATAAATATAAATGACATAGTTCTTGAATAAACTCTTAGACCATCTGCATTAGTTGTATCCAAAAATTTTATATTACAATCCATGCTTATTTTATGATTCAATTCTCTTAACTTATTTCCTATAATCCCAAGAGTTATATATCCTGCATATTTGTTACTAAATTCTTTTGCTATATCTTCTAATACTATCCCTGAAGAATCTTCCTCTATATTGTATTGTCTTCTTTCTCCATTTACATTTATATTCATCATAGTATTTCTCCTTTCTCCTACATATAGGAAAAAGAGGTATTTATACCTCTTTCATAATAGAATTTAATTCTTTTATACTATCTTCAATATGTTCATAATTAATTTCTAATACCATGTACTTTACATTCAACTTTAATATTTCTTTTATATGTGTTTTTGATAGTATTCCTTTTCCTATACCAATATGTATATCTCTTATACCATCATTGTCACTTAAATGAATTATTTTTATTTTACTACTTAATTTATTTATATAATCATCTTCATTTATTAAATTATGACCTGTATCATAACAAAACCATAATTTATCACTTTTTATCTTACTAAATATATATTCAAAGTCATATGCTATGTTTCCAACATTTGAAAAATCTCCATTATTTGAATATACATTTTCTATAGAAATATTACTATTTATCTTTTTGTTTAGGATTTGCAAAAACTCATTACTCATATTTAAATATTTCTCTTTATTTTTTTTCAATCTATTAGACATAACATATCCTAGATGAAGGTTAAAATATTTTATATCTAAACCTTTCAAATCTTCATCTAATTTTTTCACAAATTCTATCCATGAATTTCTTATATACTCTATATTTTCACAAGTATTTAGTTCCATCGGTAAATGAATTCCTAAAGACAGGTTTAAATTTTTAATTCTATCCTTATATTTACATAAATTTTTACATTCTTCTAAATTATCAATACCCATTTCTATATGTTTTATTTCATCTATTTTTTCACATATATCTAAGGCTTCTTCAATATTACATAAAAGTGCTGATATACCTATTTTCATAATTAACTCCTAGTAAACTTTTCCTATTTTATTAAATGGGAACAATCTTATAACAACATTACCCATTATATCTTTTTCATCAACTAGTCCAACATCTTCATATCTACTATCTAAGCTCTTTTCTCTATTGTCTCCCATAGCAAATACTTTACCTTCAGGTACAACTATATCTACATTTCCTTCAGTATAGTTGTTGTGTATATACGGTTCATCTATTAACTTATCATTGATATATACTTTAGAATTTTCTATTTTTATATGTTCACCTTCAACCGCTATAATTCTTTTTACTAAATCCTTTTTATTTCCATCTTCTTGCAATAATTGTGTACTAAATACGATTATATCTCCATCTTTAGGCTCTCCAGTTTTATATGCCATTCTATTAATTATTAAATAGTTGCTTTCCTCTAGTGTAGGATACATAGACTCCCCTCTTACTAATGTAGGTCTTATAAATTGAGTTATTATAAATGCAAGTACAAGTGCTGTAGCAATTATCTTCATCCACTCTATCGCTTCTTTCTTTATTTTATCATTCATCCACACCATCTCCTCTAAAATTAAGTCCTCTAGCAGATTAATTAATGATCATTATAGTTTCCTATCATGTGTATAGCCATTTCATTAATGTTATCGTACTTATTCATTTTTATCCCTAAATCTAATAACTCACATGCTTTTACTAAATCTTGTACTACCTCCATTGGATTACCATATATATCTTCAATATCCTCTTTGCTAACTCCTTTAAAACCATGACCAACTGGACTTTCATTTCTAAGCTTAATTAAATTTTCTAATCTTTCATTATTTAATATTTCCACTACTTTATCCATTCTCTTAGTTTTTTTTAAGTGTTTATTTATATATTGATTTATTCCATGGATTAAATTTCCATTATATATATTATACTTCTTTTTTAAAGTATATAGGATATTTTTCTTTGATACCATATAGCCATGCATATATACCTTATATGTTTTTGATTCTTTAGTACTAACAAAAATATATTTAAATACAGCTTCTTTTAATCTATATAATCTTCCTAGAAAATCTATATATTCTTCATTTACAATTTGAATTTTCATATTTTCTATTAGCTCAGATAAGATGTCTTCAGGTTCGCCTATATTCAAGTTGTCTAAGTTGCTTATTAATTTTTTTATTTCTGACCTTGATAACATTTGTTCACTCATCTTATTTATACTGGCTGTTGCTTTCTTAAAATCAAAATTAACGGCATATTTAGATGACTCCATTAGTAAATATAAATCGCCGTCTATAATTCCTGCTTCATCTAATATATCTAGTACCGCATCATAGTCATATCTTTGTAGAAATTTAGATATGACATACTCCTGACTTTTATCTAATGAGCCCATTATATACCTCCTATAGTTTAGTGCTTATAAATTCCTTTTCTTTATTATTAAGCTATATTATGTGTAAATATACATTTTCTCCTCTTTAATATGATTTAATTCAATCAATGCTTATCGTCATTTTCTTTTTTCTTTCTTCGTCTAAAAAATCTCTTCTTTGAGTTATCTGTATAATGATCTAATTTATCTAAATTTATTTTCCATAAAAATACTATATAAACTATAAATACTATAATAGACCATCTGCATTCTATCATTAATATAAAATCAAATATTCCATGGAATAAGATAGGGACTAATATGGCTAAAATAATATATTCTCTTTTCTTTATTTTATCATTGCTAAATTTATATTTTGATGTATAATATCCCATCGTTATAGCAAACATTATGTGCGCCGGTATTGATATAACGGCTCTTATTATGCCAACTTGGAAAGCTACATTTATATCTTCAAATAATATATATATTATATTTTCAACAGTTGCAAATCCTAATGATAAAAATATGGAATAAATAATTCCATCTAATTTTTCATTAAAATTTTTCTCTTTCAACAGGTTTGGTATAAGTACTATTCCTTTTAATCCCTCTTCTGTTAATGCTGCTACTATAAATGCTATATATATATAGTTAGAATATCCTTCAAAAATATTTATTTTCATTAGCATTTCTTCTGCTATAAATGCTATAACGCTTATAAATACCCCCATTGTAAAGAATTTTCCTAAGATTACTATAGGCTCTTTATCATACTTATCTTTTAAATATATCCATAATATACATGCTATCGTTGGTGATATAGCTAATATTAACAAGTCTAGCTTCATCAAAACACATCCCTTATTTATATTTTCATTTATATTATTTCCAATTACCTTAACAAAATAATAATTATCTTCATACTATAAAATATAAAGTATTATTAAATACGCTTAAAGAAAGGGTGATTCTATGCAAGATGGTTATTTAACTGTAAGTGTTTTAGATGGTTCTACTAATAGACCTATTGAAGGAGCTACTGTAAATATTTATTCAATTCCTCAAGCAGGAGAACGTTCATCTACGGTTTATCAAAACTTAAAGACTGATTTATCGGGTCAAGTCACTGGACTAAACTTAGAGGCTCCAGACATTGTCTATTCTCAACAACCTTCTGATGTTAGACCTTATAGTCAGTATTCTGTAGAAGTTAATGTAGACGGATATGAAACAGCAGTCATCGATGGTACTCAAATATTTCCTACTGTAGAAGCTAGACAAAATGTTCCTATTATAACTAAAACTCGATGTAAAAACTCTTATTCTAGGCAAAATGAATTAGTATACGATATAGGGGATAATACTTTATATGGAAATTATCCACCTAAAATTCCTGAGAGTAGTTTAAAACCTCTACCTCCTCCTACAGGATTTGTTGTTTTAGACAATCCAGTAGTACCAGAATTTATAGTAGTACATGATGGATTACCTGAAAATACTTCTGCAAAAGATTATTGGGTACCATTTAAAGAATATATTAAAAATGTTGCATCATCTGAAATATATTCTACTTGGCCCGAGCAAACAATTTATTCTAATGTAATAGCTATAATTTCATTTACTTTAAACAGAGTTTTTACGGAATGGTATAGAAATAAAGGTTATAATTTTACCATAACTTCTACTACTAATTATGACCATAAATTTATAAATAACAGAAATTTATTTGATACAATAAATGTAGTTGTTGACAATATTTTTAACACATTTATAAAGCGTCCTCCTACTTCTAGACAGCCTTTACTTGCTCAATATTGTGATGGTATAAAATCTCAATGCCCTAATCAAATGACTCAGTGGGGAAGTAAAGATTTAGGCGCTCAAGGTAAAGATTTTGAAAGTATCCTTAGATATTTCTATGGTGATGAAATAGTATTTGAAAAAGCTCCAATAGTTAGTGGTGTACCAGTATCCTTTCCTGGCGATACTTTACAAGTAGGTTCTACAGGTAAATATGTTAAAACTATTCAAAATCAACTTAACGCTATATCTAAATCATATCCAGCAATACCTAAAGTTAAAGAAGATGGAATATATGGTAATTCTACAGCTGAAGCTGTGAATACATTCCAAGGCATATTTGGATTGCCTAAATCAGGGGTGGTAGATTTTAAAACATGGTATGAAATATCTAGAGTATATGTTGCCGTAACTAAGATAGCTTCTTTAAATCCAACTATCTAACCTAAATAATATCTTATATTAATTATAAAACATTATAAAATAAACAAGGAAAGCTATAGAATTATGGACTTTATCCCTAAATTCTATAGCTTTTTTATCAATTATCCAAATTATACCATTTAAATTTATATATATGTTCTAATTAAGTTTTTACACTTTCACTATATCGTGATTTTTAAAGTTATTTATTTTATTGTAGTTTAATTAATTTAGCTAATTCAGATTATTTTTTAGAATATATTTATTTAAATATTTCTACATATTCCTCTTTTAATATATGATTTATTATATCAATGTTTATTGAAAATTCTGGTTGACCTGCTGCATAGGGTGCTATTTCATACAAATCAAAGTAAATAACTAAATTATCATCTTGTATATAAAACTTATTATTTAATTTTATTCCATTAAATTGATAGACTCCTTTATATTCTTTATCATTTTTTACTATCTTTTCTATTTGTCTTCTAATTTCGTCATCTATAACTTTCTTATAATCTAATTTTTCCTTAAATAAATCACTTAAGGTTAATATTTTTCCACTTCTCATATCAATATTGTATGATGTATCTTCATAATATCCATGGGCTCCCCCACTATACTTATAATATCTTACCTTTATACTTAGTATATTATCACTATTTTTTTTCACTTCAAAATCTACATTTGCAACAAATTTATCTTCTACCTCTGGTAAGTTGTTTAAATATTTTTTTGCTTCTTCTTGAGAATTTTTATAAAAGTCCATTATATCTTTTCTGATTATATCATTTATACCTTTTTCAATTTCTTTATTGGATGTTATTATGATAGGTATATTTATTATACTGTTAATATACTTATCACTTTTAGTTATTGTTTGAGTATCTATATTTGCAACTATATCATTAGTACTTACTATCTTTATTTTATTTCTAAATATTTCAGATGGTATTTTGAATTCATAATTTATTTTGCTATTACTTTGTTTATATGGATTTAAATAAACTATGATGCCTCCATCTGAAATAATAAAATTAGTATACTTATTTATAATAATTCTGTCCTCATCAATTTCTAAGTCATGACTTTGAGCATAATTGTATATATACTTCTTTATAACTTCTTTATAATCTGGATTATTCTTGACAAAATTATCTAAGTAAACTCTTTGGCCTGTCTTCAAATCAAATAAATAACTATCTTTTTCTAAAATAAATTCTTTTTTACCTTTATTTATGTTTCTATATATTATTATATTTAATAAATTTCCATCTTCAAATGCTACATGATAATTTATACTTATATCTACCTTTTCAGAATCATTATTTAATTCTATATCTTGTCTTTGATGATTTATATATTCATTTATATTCTTTCTTATATATGTATTTATATATCTTTCTACTTCTATATTTGAACAATGTATCTCTGGCATTTTTAAAATTATAGATGCTTTTTTATCATCTATTTTTATTTTTTCTTCTGTTATTTTTACTGTTCTTAGCCCTTGAGATAAATTAGCCTGAATTATATCTCTAATCTCAAAAGATTTTTCTTCATTCGCCAATATTACTACTAAAGTAATCACAGATATTATTGCCATACCTTTTAAAAGTTTTATAATATATTTCATTTTAAGTTCCTCCAAAATATAATTCACTTATTATATTTTGGATTTCTTCTATTTTTATTCTAATTAATTTTTTATAGCCTATTTTTAGTAACATAAAAAAAGCTATAAGAAATTAATCTTATAGCTTTTCATATACAACTATCTTCTGTTGTTATTTTGCTTTCTTGCTTTTCTACACTCTGGACATCTTACAGGCTCGTTTTCGAATCCTTTTTCTTTATAAAATTCTTGTTCACCTTCAGTGAATAAAAATTCTTGCCCACAATCTTTACATATTAATTTCTTATCCATTTTAATCCTCCATCTAAAGACTGGTTAGAATAATTAGCCCTAGTTGGAGAAAATTATAATCTAATAAATCTTTATATTTTATATTTTATACTTAATTTAAAAGTAACACATAGCTATACTTAACACAAGCATTTTTTATATTAAGCATATCTCAATCCTTACTTATTAGTTAAATCTAATAAAATATATCTTTTATTTTAATATCAAGGGAATATATCTCTTGTACAAATCTTATTTTAAAGAAGATGTAAATACAACTTCTCCTGTATCAATATCGTACTTTGCTCCTACTACATTAACTTTATTTTCTTCCTCAAGATTTTTTATAATTGAACTATTTCTTATTTCAGCTATCGTGTTATTTATATTCTCATCTTCACATTTAGTATAAAGCTCATCTTTATTTGTAGTTGACCCTTTTACCTTATCTAGTGATGGCTTTATTTTGCTAACTATAGACCCTATACTTCCAGGTGCTTCACCACCGTCTACAGTTGCTTTTACTGCACCACATTTTTCATGACCTAATACAACAATTAATGGAGCACCTAAATGTTCAACACCATACTCTATACTTCCTAATGCTACTGAATCTACTACATTACCTGCATCTCTTATTACAAAAATATCTCCTAATGCTTGGTCAAATACTATTTCCGCAGGAACTCTAGAATCTGAACAACCAACTATAACTGCAAATGGATGCTGACCATTCTTAGCTAATTCATTTTTTCTATCAGCGCTAATATCTTCAACTGCTGGTTTATTACTTATAAATCTCTTATTACCTTCTATTAATAATTTTTTAGCCTCTTCTGGTGATTTTATTATTTCTGTTCTTTTGTAAGTATTAGTATTATCGATTTTGCTTTTAGCCTGTACAACTTCTTCCTTTTTTGAACATCCTGTTGCAAACATCATTGTGCAAACCATCGTTATCATAATTACACTTGTCATATCTCTTTTCACGTTCTTACCCCCTACAAAATTCTTTTCTTTGAAAACCAATTATTTATTTTATCTTATAATGTAAAAAAAGTCTATATTTACATTATTTTCTATAAATCTGACTCATAACTTTTTTGACATCTATATTAAGAAATATATAAAATTTTGTATAAAAAAACCCTTGAAATATCAAGGGTTTAACTATTTTTACTTTTAAGCTTAGCTACCGTCTCTAAATCTATTTTGATAGAAAGATGATACGTATAATTATAGGTTTACTTAAAGATACTCCCTTCTAAAAACTAGGAGGAAGTGTTATATTTATCTGCATAACATGTTAAATCAGTTTATTATAAACATTCATATCTACTTCTTTCACCATAAGTTTTCCCATCATTGGAACAATTCTAGTAAAATGCTCAGATTTTAAGTGATCATCTAAAACCTGTCTATTTTCCCATTCCTCAATCATAGTTAGAATTGTAGCATCTTGCTCATCTTGATACATTTCATACTTTATGCATCCTTTTTCTTTTCTCGTCATTTCTACTAATTCTTTACATAATTCAATAATTTCTTTTACTTTGTCTTCTTGAGCAAAATTTTTGGCAACTACCTTTATCATTTATATCCCTCACCTTTTTAGTATTTTTTACTATTACACTTTCCAAATTATCGAATAAAGTTCGTAAATACTTTATTTTCTCTTTCTGGTTCTTTAACCTTTCCTTTTCCGTTTTCAACTAATTTCATTAACCAGGCCATGTTTTTTCCAAGAACCTTCATTATTTGTCTTCCCTCTTCATCTCCTATAGCTTCACCTGGTGATGTTCCGTGTATTACATTCCAGTAATTTGAATTTGGCATAAGCATTTCAGCATAATTAATGTAATTATTCAACTGATTAAAAGTAGTAACCCCTCCTGAGCGTCTAACAGCCACTACAGCTGCTCCTACCTTATGTCTTAAAATTCCAGTATTCGCAACATAAAATGCTCTATCTAAAAATGATTTCATAGTTCCACCTATAGCTGAATAATGAACTGGAGAACCTAATATTATACCATCTGCTTCTTTCATTTTCTGTATCCATTCATTTACTTCATCATTATCAACTATACATTTTTCATTTTTACTTTTCGCGCAAGCATTACATGCAAGACAGCCTCTTATCGTCTTGTTTCCTACATGTATAATCTCAATCTCTATACCTTCTTTTTCCAATTCATCCGTTACCATTTTTATAGCATGATATGTATTACCTTCTTTTTTAGGACTTCCATTAAATGCAACAACTTTCATATATTTTACCTCCTCTAAAATTAAGAACTTACTTCAATTTTATATTTTTTACCTTCAGATCCTCTTTTTCAAAATATTTATTTAAGACTTTTAATAGCCTTTTCTGCCCAATTAGAGTCTTTATATATAGCCCTTCCTACACCGATAAGATCCGCTTTTCCTGTAAAAAGCAGTTTTTCAGCAGCATTCACTTCAGTTATTCCACCAGTCAATATAACTGGAACTGACACAACTTCCTTGATAACCTCAGTAAGCTTTGAAAAATACCCTTGACCTGTAACACCAGGATTACTGTATCCACAGAATCCACCAGAAATATCTAGAATATCTACTCCTGCTTTTTCAAATTCTAATGTTGCAATTTTGCTATCTTCAATTGTAATTCCACCCTCCATATAATCAGAAGCACCTAATCGAAGGATAATTGGAAAATCATCCCCAACAGTATCGCGTACTGCTTTAATAATTTCCAAATGAATTTTAATTCTACCCAATAAATCTCCACCATATTCGTCAATTCTCTTGTTGGTTAGAGGAGAAAAAAATTGGTTTAGAAGATATCCATGTGCAGAATGAATCTCTACTCCATCAAAACCAGCTTCTTTTACACGTTGTGCAGCATCCTTGAAATTTTTAATTATATCCTTAATATCTTTTTTAGTAAGTTCCTTTGGAATATCCCCTTTACGTGGGTTCACTATAGATGAAGGTCCAACTGGCTCACATCCTGTAACATTTTTGCTAGCTGCACTTCCAGCATGATTAATTTGCATTACTGCTTTGGAACCATTTTTATGAATAGTGTTTGCCAATTTTTTTAAACCTTCCACAACATCATCATCTGCTATAGAAAGTTGTCTTTCACTAGCCTTCCCTTGTTGTGTAATAAAACTATGTTCTATTATAATCAATGATATATATCCACCTTGTGATTTTTCATCATAATAATCTAATATATCTTTGCTTATCTTTCCATCCTCTTCAGATTTTGAAGTAGCTATAGGTGGCATAACTAATCTATTGTTCAAAATTAATTTACACTTATCTAATGATTTAAGTAAATATGACATTCTTGTATCCTCCTTAAAATGCAAAATTTAACTTTCTCTTCAAACTTATATGGTCTTTCTAATCCTCTGAATTTTTATGCTAAATAATCTATAATTCCATTCTTTAATGAACTATATACATCTCTCTTTTTATCCTTCTCCTTTATTTCAATCACTGGTAAATTAGAATTTTTTATTACTCTAATCAATATAACTTACTAATTGCCATATTTTATCAACCATGATACAATTATAAAAATTAAATTTAATAATAACAAGTACGCACTATTTTGTATCATAGTACCCAAAAGGGTACTGCAGAAAGGATGAGAACCATGGGATCTAGCTGTAATACTTTACAATATAAAAATAAAAATTATACATGTACCTTCGAAATTACAATAGATTTAATCGGAGGAAAATGGAAGCCACTTATTATTTGGCATCTAGGTACCAAGGGGACACAGCGATTTAATGAATTAAAAAAACTACTTCCTCAAGTAACTCAAAAAATGTTAACTCAACAGCTAAGGGAACTGGAAAGAGATAATTTAATTAATAGAAAAATTTATCCCCAAGTTCCTCCAAAAGTTGAATATTCATTAAGCGGTTTAGGCGAGAGTTTAATGCCTATTCTTAGTACGATGTGCAGTTGGGGAGATAATTATTATAAATTAAATCTTTAGATCGCATTAAAGAATTTATCTTATAACCTTGCTCTTTATGGTTTTTCACTTTCATATAGAATAAAAATATATAATTACTAATTCTACATGAATAATAAGAAGGCTACGTACCACTTTAGTACGTAGCCTTCCATCTTGTATATTTTTTTATTTATCACTAATTTCAGATTAGGCAGTTAAAGTTTAGATTCCTGAGCTATTGAGGTAGCAGTTTAGTACAAACTCTTGGTTCTGCGTATTTGTTCTTTCTAAAAGAAAATTTCCCTCAAACATAAGTCTAAGGGAACATAAAACACACTTCAATTTTTATTTAAAATCGTTGAAACTGTTTGATATGAGGCTATTTTTTTACTATCTTCACAACCGTCTCCACATGAGGTGTATTAGGGAACATATCCATACACTTAACTTTTTCAACTTCATAACCATAATTCTTAAACTCTACTAAATCAAGCACTAAAGTCTTTGGGTTACAAGATATATAAATTATTTCCTTAGAACCAAATCCTGATATATCTCTTATAGCATCTTTATGAACACCTGGTCTTGGCGGATCAACTATTATTAAGTCTGGCTTATCCTTTAAATTCTTAACTACTTTAGAAACATCGCCTGCTATGAACTCACAGTTATTTAGTCCATTTAGTTTAGCATTTTCATTAGCTGCAACAACTGCTTCTTCTATTATTTCTATTCCATAAACTCTCGATGCTGCACCTGCCATAACTTGTCCTATAGTACCAGTTCCACTATATAAATCAAATACAACTTTATCAGAGTGATCTCCTATGAATTCTCTGGCCATAGTATAAAGTTCTTCTGCTCCTTTAGTATTTGTTTGGAAGAATGAGAATGGAGATATTTTAAATCTTAATCCTAGTATCTCTTCTTGTATATAATCTCTTCCATGTAATACTCTTAATTCGTCACATTGAACAGCATCAGCTAATCCATCATTTACAGTGTGTAATATACTTACTAATTCTGACTCTAACTCAAGTCCTAATAATATTTCTTTGTACTGCGTCATATCAAAATCAATTTGAGAAGAAGTAACTATATTTACCATAAGTTCCTTAGTGTTAACACCTTTTCTAACAACAAAGTTTCTTAAATATCCTTTATGATTTATTCCTCTATAATAAGGAAGTTCTTCTTCATTGAAATACTCAACTGTTGAAGTTAATACTTTTATAAAATCTTGGTCTACTAAAAGGCATCCATCAACTGTTAATATGTCTATATGCTTTCCTTTTTTATGAAGACCTAGAGTTAAAGGTCCATCTTTTATTTCATCTCCAAAAGTATACTCCATTTTATTTCTATATAATTTATCTTGTGGACTTCCTTGTATTCCTAAGAATTGGAATCCAAATAAATCTTGGTTTAAGAATAAATCCATAACTTGTTTCTCTTTTATTTCAAGTTGCTTTTCATAAGGAACAGATAATATACTACATCCACCACATTCATTAAAATGCTTACATGTTTCTGCAGTCTCTATTGGTGACTTTTCTAATAACTCTACCATCTTAACATCTGCTTTTCCACTTCTAGTTCTCTTAACTGCTGCTTTTACCTTTTGGCCAGTTATTCCGCCCTTCATGTGTATATCTCTATTTCCTAATAAAGTTACAGATGTCCCACCGAACTCCATTTTATCTACTTCAAACTCTATAATGTCTTTTTTCTTCACTTAATTTTACCTCCGTTAGTCTTTGTTACTATCTTTCTTCTATTAATTTTACTTCTTCTTCCGTTAACTCTCTATATTCTCCTAAAGCTAATGTTTCATCTAGTTTTAATTTACCCATAGATAGTCTTTTTAAGTATACTACTTTTTTTCCTACACTCTCAAACATTCTTTTTACTTGATGGAATTTACCTTCATGTATAGTAAGTTCTATTTCTGATATTTCATCACTTTTTAAAATTTCTAATTGTGCTGGCATGGTTTCATATCCATCATCAAGAACTACTCCTTCTTTAAAGGCTTTTATATCTTCTTCTGTAACTACACCTTCTATTTTAGCATAATAAGTCTTAGGTACGTGCTTCTTAGGTGATAATACTCTATGAGAAAGCTTTCCATCATTAGTTAATACTAATAGCCCTTCTGTATCTTTATCTAATCTTCCTACTGGAAATGGTTCAAATGCAAGATATAATGGGTCTATTAAATCTAATACTATTGGGTCATATTTATCAAAGGTAGCAGATATATAGCCATCTGGCTTATTTAACATTATGTACACAAACTCTCTATAATTTACCGCATCTCCATCAAATATTATTTCATCGTTTTCTGGATCTACTTGAAGGCCGGGATTATTTACAACGTCCCCATTTACAGTTATTATTCCATACTTACAATATCTTTTTATTTCTGCTCTACTTCCATACCCTACATTTGAAAGTACTTTATCTATACGTAATTTTTTAGCCATTAAAAATGTGCTCCATTCTCATAGTATTTTTCCTTTTCAAACACTGTAAACGCTAAATCCATATTTTCTATATCTAAATTACTTCTTATACTATCTGTAATTATATTAGCAACTATATCTTGTACTTCTTGCCCTCTATCAAACCATGCTACTTCTACAAATGGATAAACTTGTTCTAATCGTCCATTTCTTATAGCAACTGATTTTATACATTCTATTTCAAAAAAATCTCTTGGACATTTTATAGCTTCAACTAATTCATCTATCATTTTCTCACTTATTTTACATATATCATTTTCATGTATTCCTCTTATCTTTATTTGTGGCATAATGCATTCCCTTTCTTTAAAAAACTATAACCATAGTCTTTTTATACTTTATAATAATATTTATACTTGGTATAAATATTATTATACTTTTATTTCAATGTTATTACAATTTACTATGTACTTTTTTTCTATAATTGCTATAATGTTAAGTGATGGGTAAATTTTAGATTTGATTATTTTTTAACAATTTAACTTATATGGAGGTTTCACTATGTTAGTTTCAGCTAAAGAAATGTTAAATAAGGCTAGAGAAGGAAAATATGCAGTAGGTCAATTCAATATCAATAACTTAGAATGGACTAAGGCGGTTTTATTAACTGCTCAGGAAAACAATTCTCCAGTTATCTTAGGAGTATCTGAGGGTGCTGGTAAATACATGGGTGGTTACAAAACTATAGTTGGTATGGTTAATGGAATGTTAGAAGAATTAAAAATAACAGTTCCAGTTGCTCTACACTTAGACCACGGTAGTTATGATGGAGCTTTAAAAGTAATAGAAGCAGGATTCTCTTCTGTTATGTTTGATGGTTCTCACTATGCTATCGAAGAAAACATAGCTAAGACTAAAGAAATAGTTGAAATAGCTAATGCTAAAGGAATATCAGTTGAAGCAGAAGTTGGTTCTATAGGTGGAGAAGAAGATGGTGTTGTTGGAACTGGAGAAGTTGCAGATCCAGCTGAATGTAAATTAATAGCAGATTTAGGTGTTGATATGTTAGCTGCTGGTATAGGTAATATACACGGTCAATATCCAAAAAACTGGGCAGGATTAAGTTTCGATGCTTTAGAAGCTATAAATAATCTTACAGGAACTATGCCATTAGTACTACACGGAGGAACTGGTATACCTGCAGACATGATACAAAAGGCTATATCTTTAGGTGTTTCTAAAATAAATGTTAACACTGAATGTCAATTAGCTTTTGCTGCTGCTACTCGTGAATATATAGAAGCTGGTAAAGACTTACAAGGTAAAGGATTTGACCCTCGTAAAATTTTAGGTCCAGGTTTTGAAGCTATAAAAGCTACTGTTAAAGAAAAAATGGAATTATTCGGTTCTGTAAACAAAGCTTAATTTATAAACCGATTATTATTCAGTAATAAAACTAAATTTAAATTTACAAAATAAGAAAGTCCTTATTATTTAGCCTAAACTAAATAATAAGGACTCTTTGTTTTAACTATAGAATTTAGATGCACCTATTAGCTGTCTTTTACCAACTATTTTGGATAAATTAGTAAGAGATGCTATTTTTATATCTTTAAAACTTACAAGGAATACAAATTTAAAATCAGTAAATGATTCATCTACGTTATATACATCAAATAAGCACCTTACATTATCAAATAAGTACTTATCTTGTAGTTCTTCTTCAATCTCATCTGTAGCATCTTTTAAATATGCCCTAACGTCTTCAAATAGCACCTGAAAATAAGATTCATCTATCTCATCTCCCATTTCTTCAAGTAGCTCTTCTATATCTTCCATATCAAATACATCTTGAGCTAGTTGACAATCAAATACCATTATATTTTCTTGATTTATTGTATCTGATATATCCTGTATATCCTCGAAATCTGAACGTAATCCTATAATATCTTTTACTTCTTTACTGTTAACGCTAATGTTGCCTTTTCTATTTTTTATTTTTAACTCTATCACAAGATTACCTCCCCGCTAGATGATACTTTAGTTATATGACTCTATAACTTGCTTTATATCATTCCAGTCTTTAACTCTAATTATATTTTCATGTTCAATTTCTTTATTATAATTAGTATCTATTAGTAAAACACTCATATCTTCCTGTGCTAATTGCATAGCATTGTAAGGATTATCTTCTATGAATATGTGACATTCAAGTTCTTTAGCTTTTTCTATCTTATAATCACTACCTAATAAGTATACCTCTATATTTGAAAATCCTTTATTACTTAACCAATTTGTAGTTATCTCTGTTAGTTTTGGATTTCTAGCTGTAACAAAATACAAATTATGTTTAGAATATAGCTCGTCAATAATGTCTTTTGCACCATCTACAACCTCTGCTTCTCCATAAGAATGCATGTAGCTTGTATGAAATTCATCCAATATAGTATTCATATCTACTCCATATAAATTCTGCCAATCGCATGTATTACATTGATCCTCAGTTATATCTTTATTACACATTTCATTTAAGTATGGAATGAAATGATATGGGCTAGTTATAGTTCCATCTATATCAATACATATGTTTAATCTATTCATATTATCCTCCCTAATTACCTATTAAACTTTATAATCGAACATTATATCATATGTTAAATTATAAATCAAAATTCATACTTTCTTTATATGTATATAATACCAAAAAGCTTACCTAAAAAGGTAAGCTTTTTGTAAATCATATATTAATTAATTGTATATAGTTTAATTTTCATCTATTTTGTTATTTAAATCACTTAATCTTTCTTTGAAACTATCTATATGGTTATCTGATAAATTTAGATACTCAGTTATCTTTCCTATATATTTAGGATTTTTAGTATCTACTAGTTTAAGTGACATTTCCATTGCCTTTTTTCTTAACTCATATGATTTCTTTACATCATTTCTTGCATTATCTAATACTTTAGTGTATTCATCACTAGAAAGTAGTGGAATTTCCATATTTTCATAAATATCTATTACTTCGCTACACTTTTGATATGCATGTTCTAAATCTTTTTGTGCATTAGCTAAGTTTTTAATGTTCTCTGATATATTTTTAGTATATGGCATACAGTCTCTCATAGGAATTAGAGCTATAGTTTCTATCTCATAGATTTCCTTTTTAAAATTATATATAATCTCTTTATCTGTTTTTTTATTAGACTCTATATCATCTATAGGTTTTATCACTTGCTTACTTTCTAGACCATTACTTTCATATCCAGCCGAATTATCATCATTTATTTTATCTTCTACTTTCGGCTTATCTTCTTCATCAATAATCTTACTTACACCCTTATCTTTTGATGTATCCGCTTTGTTTTTTGGATTAAGATCTTCATCAAAATTAGAATTATACTTGTCCGCATATCTATTCTCAAATGCATAATTTTGATAATACATAGCCTCTTTTATTTTATTTAATCCACTTATGTAAATATTAGTTATAACTATACTACTTACTAGTACAACGTAAATACTACTATAAATACAAGATCTTTTAAAGTTTGCATAATTCCTAAATAAGGCTATTAAGGGTATCAGGTATAAAAACAAGAATACTAATATCCATCTCATTAATAACATCTCCTTCTTTATGTATATTAAAGAAAAAATCCCCCAATATACCTATTTTAACCATTTAGTTTATAGTATTTACAACTTTTCAATTTATTAATCTAATATTTTAGTTAATTTGAAATCTGTATAGTCACAAGAAGCTAATATGTACTGCACTCCATTTCTAAATCCTTTTAAACCCATCTTAAATGATTCTTTTCCATGTAAATGTCCATATATTACTTTTTCTACATTATATTCTTCAAATAATTTTGTAAATAAAGATTCTTCAAGTTTATCATTTGTAGGTGGATAATGAGTTATTACAATTAACTTAGTGTATCCTTTTTTACAAGCTGATTCTAATGACAATCTTAATCTATTTTCTTCTCTTATATATATCTTTGCATCATTTTCATCAAACTTAACGTCATTTGGGCACATCCATCCTCTACCGCCACAAATAGCATAATCTTTATATTCATAGAAATTAGTTTGTAAAAAATTCATATTATTATATAATTTATTTAATCCAGTTACTGTAGTCCACCAATAATCATGGTTTCCTTTTATAAAAACTTTTACTCCGGGAAGTTTATTTATTATATCTAAATCTTCCTTTGCTTCATTCAAGTTTATACCCCAAGAAGTATCTCCTAAAACTAATACCAAGTCGTCCTCTTTTGCACTACATTTCCAACTTTCAATTATTTTATTTTCATGGTCTGCCCAATTATCTCCAAATACATCCATAGGTTTATTTACTGATGTTGAAAAGTGTAAGTCTCCTATTGCATATAAACTCATATCTATATTCCTTTCTTTTATAACTTTCTTTATATATTATTTCCTATTTTTCTATAATCTAAAAAGAAAGTTATCCACTAATATGGATAACTGTCTAATAACTTTTATTATTACTATTATATTGCTCTAGTAATTTATCAATTTCTTTTTTAAGATGTAATATTTCCGCTATATCTCTTTCATTGTCTATTTTATCTAATCTTCTTTGATATAAAAGAGCTTTATGCGTTTCTCCTAAGTTATATAGCTCTTGTATTTTATTTAATACTTCTCTCACTGTTACAGATTTTACTTGGCACATAACTTGAGCTTTCATTATATCTTCTCTTATTTCACTCATTTCTTGATCTAGTAAGAATGCAGCATCTGCCGCCCTTCTTAATCTAGTTGCTAAATTTTCTGGTATATAACGTTCATATTTATATTTTAAAGAGTGCTCTATCGTTGCCCAAAAGTTCATAGCAAGTGTCCTTATCTGTATTTCACATAAAATTTCCTTTGAACCTGCAATTGAGTTTATAGGGTATTTAATTATAACGTGATAACTTCTATATCCACTATCTTTGAAATTTTCTATATAGTCTTTTGAATAAACTATAGACATATCAGTTCTACTCCCAATAAGTTCTACTATAGTATATATATCTTCAACAAACTGGCACATTATTCTTATACCAGCTATATCTTCCATTTCAGATTCTATATCTTCAATATTAAGCCTATTTGCTTTTGATATTATAGATGTTACCTTTTTAGTTCTACCTGTGACAAATTCTATAGGAGAATACTCTCCTTTTGCCAAAAATTCTTTTCTTATATTTTTAAACTTTACCTTTAACTCTTCAACAGCATGGTCATAAGGAGCTAATACTTCATCCCATTTTTCGAATTCCATCTCACTCACCCTTTATTCTATTTTTACAGCTATTTTTATTTTAACATAATTTATTTTCTTTTGGTATAATAAAGCAATTCTCCACCAGATAGTATATAATCTATTTCTTGTAAATGCGATAGATAACTAATTACAGAAACAAGAGACGATTTTAAAAAGTGATATTCTTTGTAATTATTTTTCAAATTATTTCTGAGTATTATATTTTTCAATAAATTATCTAATCCCATAGGATTCTTTAATTCTGCTCTTATTTGATTAATATATTTATTAATAGCATCTTCATGTTTTTTTATTAATTTACCACTATCTTGTTTTGAAATTATATCTTTACTGTGACCTAATACTAGATATTCAAACTCTATGTTCTTTAGTTTATTTAGAGAATTTATATATTCTTGCAAATCATATATAAATAAAAAATCATACTTATCAAGCATATCTGATCCAATTAAAAGGTCTCCTACGAACAGTATTTTATCTTTAGTTAAGATGCCTATACTTCCTAGTGTATGTCCCTTAAAATTTACTATAGTGAAGTCTACACTATTCAAAGATACTATACCTTCATTTAATGTTTCATCTATATATACTGCTTCTAATGATTTACTTCTTAACTTTCCATCCATAAACTCATTACTCTTACCACCTATTATATATTTAGAAAATAAATTTGGATGCTCTATATACAATTTTGCATACTCTGACGATAATATATATAAATCTTTATAATGTTCTCTAAATTGGTTACATGCCCCATAGTGATCATTATGTTCGTGTGTATTTATAATAAATTTTAAGTCTATATTATTTGATTCTAACATTTGAATTATTCTTTTAGGTCTTAAGCCACTTAATCCTGGATCTATAATTAAACATCTATTATCATCATATGTGTATAATCCTGTATTTGTTCCACCTTTTATATAAAAGGTATCTCCCTTTATATTTATTAAATTCATATAATCACCTAATTTATAGCAATATTTTCTTTAATCTATTAATTGCTCTATTTCTCACAGCTTCATCTTTTGACACTCTTATTTTTATATTGTAGGCTACATCTTCATTTAATAAATAATCAATAATATATTCAACTATTCCTCTATCTTTAAACTCTATATCTATAATTCCTTTAGAATATATATTTGAATCTAATGTCATCAAATCATCTGCAAAGCTCAATCTGGCAGACTTATCTAAGTAATCTTGTTTTGGAATAAAGTCTTCACAGTATTGAATTTTGTAATTAACAACCTCATCACTTATATCAAATCCATATTTAGATTTTATTATGTTACTGTAATCTATATTTCTCTGCGTTACATTTAATAAATTTTTATTGTAATCATCTTTTCTCCAATGACCAAATAATCTACAATTTAATGGTCTTACTTCATATATCAAGCATCTATTATTTTCATCCTTAAATGGGCATGCACTTTTTTGTACAAATTCTAAGAAATAATAATCTAACACTTTACTTAAGCATTTTTTTCTTAGTTCTTCATTATCTTTTAAGTATTCAAATATATTTATGAATTCAATTAAATTTATACCAACTGATTCCATACAACAGTTACCACATCCTGCACAATCTCCACTTGGTAGACTTGAGTAGACCTTGCTCAATCTATCAAATAATTTATTTTGTTTACAATAATCTATACAATTAAAAATATCATTCTTTTTTATACTAGTCATTATTATTACTCCTTGTTATAATTATTAAGTTAATACAAACAATTATTATAACACATTTTTTAATACTAATTATAGGAGGTAAATTTTATGAATAGATATACAAAGATAATAAACATGATGGATAGTTACTATACTAAGGATTATGAGAAACAAAAGAAAAACATAACTAAGGTTAGAGAGGTTAGAGAAGAAACTGTTAGGAAGTTCTTCTTACAAGGTGATTGTGAAGTTTTAATTATATTAGAGGAAACTGGTAAAGAAATTCTTATAGATGACTTCTCATCTAATGAAGATATAAAAAAATACTTAGGATCTAAATTTATAAAGAACAAAAGATAAGTGAGTGAGTGAGTGGATGCTGTTGCATCCATTTTTTTGTGAAAATATTTATTTTTTTATATTTAATGTATAAATTAGATTTATCTGTCCATAATAGTAATATAAAATTAAATATTTAACTCAATCTCCCCCAATTAGAGCTTTCGTTCCCCCAACGAAAGCTCTTTTTATATTTAAATCCACAATATTTTATTACTCTAGTTAATAATTTTTATATAGGTTATAATAATTCAATATAAATATCGATTATGAAATGAGGCATAAAAATGATAACAATAGGCAACTTGAATTTAAATACAGATTTTGAATATAGAATAATTAGAGAAGAAGATAATGATATGGATTTATTTATAGATCTAAACTATCGTAGTTTAGATATGGACACTCAAGGGGCTGATTTATTTACCTCTAGAATTCAATTTCCTTTTGTTAGGTCTATTATATTGAGATTAAACAAAGAAGGTCATACAATGACCGTACATTTGATGAGAGATATAGATCTATTTTCAGCTTTCGCAAATTTTGAAATTGATTATACTAATGCAGTAATAAATATAAAGAACAACCTTGAAAAAGTATCTATGTATAAATCTTTATTATAAATTAGAATCAAATTATATTTTTCAAAAATAATAAGGGGGCCTTAATAGGCCCCTTCATTATTTTATATTTATTTATATCTAAATTATATTACGTTCTAAACACAGAGTCAATATAATTTTCTGAATATTTAAATAATTTATTTAACTTTCTTTGTTCCATATATTGTTTTATATATATCTTTTAGTTCCGTTACTAATGGTAATCTTGGATTAGCTCCAGTACATTGATCATCAAATGCATCTAGTGCTAACTTTTCTATTGCATCAAAGTATGTTTTTTCTTCTATACCACATGCTTGTATAGTCATTGGTATATTTAACTCTTTCATTAAGTTTCTAATTGCTTCAACTAAACTCTTAACACCTTCTTCAGTAGTATTGGCTTTTAATCCTAATGTCTTTGCTATTTCAGCATATTTTTTATCAGCTACATATGACTTGTATCTAGGGAATGCAGCAAACTTAGTTGGCATAGTTGCATTATATTCTATTACATGTGGTAATAATATTGCATTTGCTCTACCATGTGGTATATGGAATTCAGATCCTAACTTATGAGCTAACGAGTGGTTTACTCCTAAGAAAGCATTCGCAAATGCCATACCAGCCATACAAGAAGCATTGTGCATTTTTTCTCTAGCTTCTTTACCTTCTGCAGTAGCTGCGCCTTTATATGATTTTGGTAAGTAATCAAATACCATTTGTATAGCCTTCATTGCTAAAGCATCTGTATAATCAGTCGCCATTACAGAAACGTAAGCTTCTATAGCATGAGTTAATACATCTAATCCTGTATCTGCAGTAACAGCTGCTGGTACAGACATTACGAAGCTTGGGTCTATTATAGCTACATCTGGAGTTAATTCATAGTCAGCTAAAGGATACTTAACATTGTTCACTTTATCAGTTATAACTGCGAAAGATGTTACTTCTGAACCTGTCCCTGATGTAGTTGGTATAGCTACCATTTTAGCTTGTCTTCCTAATTTAGGGAACTTGTATATTCTCTTTCTTATATCCATGAACTTTAATCTTAAATCTTCAAAGTCTGCTTCTGGGTTTTCGTAGAATAACCACATACCTTTAGCAGCATCCATTGCAGATCCTCCACCTAAAGCTATTATAGTATCTGGTTTGAACTTTCTCATAGCTTCAGCACCATTTAATACTGTATCTACCGATGGATCCGGTTCTACATCAGCAAATACATCTATCATAACTGGATTTCTTCTTTTTCTTAAGTTATATTCTAATTTTTCAACATATCCTAATTGAACCATCATTCTATCAGTTACTATCATTACTCT
>NZ_JBXKIW010000011.1:0-3366 GCF_056995035.1 Romboutsia sp.
AATAGCAAAGAGGATACACCTGTTCCCATTCCGAACACAGAAGTTAAGCTCTTTAGCGCTGATGGTACTTGGTGGGCAACTGCCTGGGAGAGTAAGACGTAGCCACGTAATCTTTTTTTGTGTGTAAGTTTATAATAACCATATTAAATAGGTAAATTAAAAATTTATTTAGAGAATACACAATTATATTTCTAATTTCCTATATAAATAAATATGCAATAAAAAAAAAGCTCTTATGAAATAAATTCTAAGAGCTTTTTCATATTTTATGGTTTTTGGTATACACCTTTTGCCACCCCTATGCTTCTTTTATGAAATATTTTAAATCCGATTCATCATCTATATTTCTAGTTTTGAAATATTATCCACATATACTTTCATTTATTCTATTTCATAATCTGGTGAATAATCATATTCTATCATTTCTTGATAATCAAAGTATACTAAATCTAAGTTATTTTCCATAATTGTTACCTCCTGAAATTTTTTATTTTATATTTAACTTATTTGTTGTTGCAAGTTATTAATTAAAATCTATCATCTTAATATATATTATGCAATGACACCTAAAATATTTCCACTTTTGAACTATTTTTTATAACTATTTTATTAAATTATGAAATATGTATATTCCCCATCTTGCATTTTAAGATTTTTTCAATACAATTTCATGCATAAAAAGAAGTGTGCATAAGCACACTTCTCATTTTAGTTATTTAATTTTAGGTAAGTTTCTAAACCTGCTTTTAATATCTTAGCAGCATTAGCTAAATCTTCTTTCTTTAATACATAAGCAAGTCTTATTTCATCAACACCAAGTCCTTCAGTAGCATAGAAGCCTTCAGCAGGGCAAGGCATAACTGTTTGTCCATCTATATCGAAATCACTTAATAACCATTTTACAAAGTGATCAGCGCTTTTAACTGGTAATTTTGCAACTATATAAAAGGCTCCAGTAGGCTTTTTGCATACAACGCCAGGAACTTTTATAAGTTCGTTATATAATACATCTCTTCTTTCTCTATATTCTTCGTTTACTTCCGTAAGATAAGTATTTGGTGTTTTATAAAGTTCAATAGCACCAACTTGCTCTAAAGTAGGAACTGATAATCTTGCTTGGCATAGTTTTAACATTTGAGCCATAAATACTTTATTCTTAGAAGCTATAGAACCAATTCTAGCTCCACATGCACTGTATCTTTTAGATACACTGTCTATTATTACAACTCTATCAGCTACTTCATCTATATTACCTAAACTAGTGTAATCACCTTCATAAACAAATTCTCTATAAACTTCATCGGCCATTATCCATAAATCGTTTTCTTTAGCTATATCAGATATCATTTGAATTTCTTCTTTAGTATAAACAACTCCAGTTGGGTTCCCTGGGTTTGAAAATAATATAGCACGAGTTTTAGAATCTATTTTAGATACTATTTCTTCCTTTGAAGGGAAGTGGAATCCATTTTCTGCAAGTGTAGTAATAGGTTTTATTTCTACACCTACTGCCTTAGCAAAGCTATTGTAGTTTGAATAAAATGGTTCAGGCACTAATATATTATCACCCTCATTACATGTAGCTATCATAGCAAATAATAAAGCTTCACTACCACCGTTTAATATTAATATTTCATCCTTGTTAAAGTTGATATTATATCCTTGATAATATTTTTGTATAGCCTCTATAAGTTCAGGTAATCCTTCTGATAAAGCATATTCTAAAACTTCATCCTTGTAATTCTTTACTGCATTGAAAAATTCATCTGGTGTTTTAATATCGGGTTGTCCAATATTTAGGTGGTAAACTTTCTTTCCACCCTTTTTAGCTTCTGCAGCATAAGTTAATAGTTCCATAATAGTAGAAGCTGGAACTGACTGTATTCTAGATGATATATTCATATCTATAACCCCTCCTTGTATAATGTTTTTTAGTGTATTGTATAAAATAGAATATATTGAAACGTTAATACTTATTTTCGTATGCTTTTATAAATCTATAACAAAGCATATATATTGTTTTCAAATATATTTTAACATAAAAAAAACGCATTCCTAATTAATTATATATTTTTTATTTTCGGAAAATTGTGCATATAATATACATTGATATATTTTTTATAAAGGTATGTTTTATAAAATTGTACTGTAGTATAGTATATATTGAATATTGAATCAATAAAATTAGGAGGACTATATGACAAACTTAGTCAGTGCTAGTTGGTTAAATGAAAATTTAAATAATGAAAAATTAGTAATAGTAGATTGCAGATTTAATTTAATGGACAAGCAATATGGAAAAAAAAACTACGAAGAGGGGCACATTAAGGGTGCTGTTAGAGTAGATATAGAAACAGAATTATCTAGCGAAGTGAAAGAGCATGGAGGAAGACATCCTCTACCAAATATAAAAGAGCTGAAAAATACTTTTGAAAATATAGGAATAAACAATGACTCGATAATAGTTGCTTATGATGAAGGTGACTTAGCTGGTCCTTCTAGACTTTGGTGGATATTAAAGTACTTAGGTCATGATAAGGTGTATGTTTTAAATGGTGGCATAAATGAATTCAAGAAAATTAGTGAAGAAATCACTCAAGAAATAAAGTCTATTAAAAAAGGTAATTTTAAAGTTGAAGTTAATGAAGATATGAGAGTAAATATGGAATATGTTAAAGAAAGATTATATAAGGATAACGTAGCTATAATTGATTCTAGAGAAAATCAAAGATACAAAGGTGAATTTGAACCAGTGGATAAAAAAGCTGGTCACATACCTAGTGCATTAAACTATTTTTGGATGGATATATTAAATAAAGATGAAGATAAATTAAACATAAAGTCACAAGAGGAACTTGAAAATCATTTTAAAACCTTAAAGAATTATGATGAGGTTATAGTTTATTGTGGTTCAGGTATAACTGCTTGTCCAAATAGTTTAGCACTTAGTGAAGCAGGAGTTAAACATAAAGTTTATTTAGGTAGTTTTAGTGATTGGATAAGTTATGAAGAAAATGAAGTAGAGTAGTAAATATAATGATATATAATGTTTATAATTCAACATTGAAGTTGATAAAATAAAAAATAGGTACTTGATAAGCTTAAACAACTATCAAGTACCTACTTTTTATTTTAAAGGCGTAGGTATTAAGGGTTTAAGAAGATGTACAGAATAAAAATTAAAAATATAATTATAATTATAAAAAAGTTTTAAAAAAAGTATTGACGATATTATTTTAAGATGGTATAGTTATACTTGTCCTTAAGAAAAGGGCAAACATAAAAGAAAAAATGAACTTTGAAAATTAAACAGTAGGTTAATTTATAGAATTTGAAACAACCAAACATAAAGCCAGATATATAACA
>NZ_JBXKIW010000012.1:0-21780 GCF_056995035.1 Romboutsia sp.
AAGAAAATTTAAAATAATAAATATATAGTATTTTAATATAAATATAAAAAAATTAAAATATTGGGTTTAATGGGGTGAACTGTAAAACCTATTAAACCTGATGATTATTTTTTAAAAAGATAATACCACTATTGGTTATGACTGATCCCCCACGTCCTGTAAGTACATCCACAAAACCAAAAGTTTGTAATTCTAGAAGAATACTTCTAATTTGTTGCTCAGTTAAAAAAATACCACTAGATAAAGCTAGTTCATGTAGTTTTCTTCGCCCAATTCGTTGTTTTAAATTATAAGCATCCTTTAGATGTTCTAATATAAAAAGATATTCGCTTAAAGGTCTTTTAAAATTATATGACACAGGTATGTAATCCACTGAGTTAATAGTATCACTTAAGGGGATGAGGTTACATTTATTACGATTAACAGAATCTAAAATGTATTCTGGTAAATCACAAATTTCTATTATATCTTTATCTAAATAAAAACAATATTCAGCTATATTTCTCAACTCTCTTACATTGCCTTCCCAAGAATACTTTTTAAAAATTTCTTTAATATCATCACAAAGTTTAAAATCGCAGTTAAGATTCTTTTTTAAAGAATCAAATATTAAGAATATATCATCGGTACGTTCTCTAAGAGGCTTAATTTTTAGAGGAAGAACATTTAATCTAAAATATAAGTCTTTTCTAAATTTATTTTCATGGACAAGAGTTTTCAAATCTCTATTAGTAGCAGCGATTATCCTTACATCTATATCAATAACTTTATCAGATCCAATTCTTCTTATCTGCTTTTCTTGAATAACTCTAAGTAATTTAGCTTGGGAATTTAAGTCCATTTCGCCAATTTCATCTAAAAAAATTGTACCGTTATTAGCTAGTTCGAATAGACCGATTTTACCACCCTTTTTTGCTCCAGTGAAAGCTCCATCATCATATCCAAATAATTCACTTTGAAGTAAGTTTTCTTGGAAGGTACTACAGTTTACAGCAACAAATGGTCCAAAGTTTTTACTAGAAGCACTATGAATAGATTGAGCAAACAATTCTTTACCCGTACCACTTTCTCCCATAATTAGAATAGAGGAGTTTGAGCGAGCCATTTTAGAAGCTAAATTTTTTGTATCTGTAATTTCTTTGCTACAACCAACTATATCATCAAACGTATATCTACTTACATTGCCTGAACGAACTAATTGTGCTCTAAGTTTAGCTTGTTTTTTCTCAGCTTGATAAAATTTAGTTATTTTAATTATGAACCCATCAAATATATTAATTTGTACATACTTTATTTCTATATTTATATCTACATTATTTACTTTAACAAGTTTTCCATAAATTTGATTTTTGTTTTCTAGAATATCTTTAAAGTTTATATCCTTGATATAATTGCCTATAAATTCACCAATCATGTCATTATCATTTATACCTAGTATCTTTTTAGCTATGTGGCTGTAGAATTGCACTATCCCATCGTGGTTTATACAAATAATACCATCATCAATAATGGATAATAATAAATCGAATTGATTTTCTAGTTGGTTCTTATTAAGTAATAGTCTTTCTGTACTGTAGCTAGTAGGTATTATTTTATTCATAAATTTTTTTATTAAATCTTCTTTTATCAAATACTCAAGGTTTGATTTTATAGCAATTTCAACTATGCAGCTTAAGTCTATTATTCTATAGCCTAAGTCAATAACGTTACAATCACTTATATCGGCAAGTATTTTTTCTCCAGGGGTTAAGATTGTAGATTCTGATGGGATATCATTTATACCTGGGTAACAAGGTAGTATATCTAAATAATCTATACCTAATTTATAAATTAAAGAAATAGTTTCTAAAGCCATATCCTTACTTAGATTATATACAAAAACAGATTTATCTTTATCTAGAGTAGACAGTTTATTTATACTAGATTTCTCAAATGTTAATTTAGGAATAAGTATTTGAGCATCAGGAGAAGAAATTTTTGAGACCTCATCATATTTTAAGTATACAGATAAAAGTATTAATTTTTCTTTGAAAAATGTAAAGTTAGCTTCTTCAAAAGAGTATAAATTTATTTTTATATTCTCACCTAAAAAATATCTTATTTGATTTTCATATATTTCTGACGCATCTTTTTTTAAAGTTATGATAGCTAATTCTATTGGATTCATTTTTACCTCTCATATATAATTGATTTGAATTCAATTATATCAGTATTTAATAAAAATGCACCACTTTATAAGTAATTGATAGTGCAAACTTTTATAAAAAAGTTTGAATTAACTAGATTGTAATATATAATAATATATAATATATTACAAATTAAAAATGAACGGTAAGGTGTGACTAAATGGAAGACTTAAAAAAAGCAATTGATGAAATAACAGAGCAAGAGATTATAAAATTAGTTATTAGCAACAAAAAAAATAAAGATGTTGAGTATAATAAAATAAACTTTACATTGAAAGAAAACAACAAAAAACAATATTATCAAATAGAAAAATGCACTGATAAGCAGGTATTCCATGAAAATATTGATATTGATATTTTAAAAGAAAAAATAACAGAGTACACAAAAGAAAATTACAAGCAGCTTTCTGCTTGGTCTGATACAACTACATTTGACTTAAAAATATCTAAAAAAGGAAAAGTATTTTTAGGAAAGAAAAAAAGTGATAATGTGAGATTAGCTAACAAAAGTCATAACAAAGAAAAGAATTACATACTTAAAGAGGGAATGATTATTGAGCCTCTTATAGATTTAGGGGTATTTACTAAAGAAGGAAAGGTAGTAAATTCTAAATACGATAAGTACAAGCAAATAAACAGATTCGTAGAAGTTATTGATGACGAAATTAAGAAAAATGATTATAAAGAACTTACTATATTAGACTTTGGATGTGGAAAGTCTTACTTAACATTTGTACTATACTATTACTTTGTAGAGATTAAAAAGATTAATGTAAAAATGATAGGTCTAGATCTTAAGCTTGACGTTATTAAAAAGTGTAACGATATAGCAAAACGATATAACTATGAAAATTTAACGTTTGAACTTGGTGATATAAATGGATTTAAGTATAACAACAAAGTAGACATGGTAATGACATTACACGCTTGTGATACAGCAACTGATTATGCTTTATACAACGCTATAAAGTGGAACACTAATATGATATTCTCTGTTCCTTGTTGTCAGCACGAGTTTAATAGTCAAATGGAATCAGATTCATTATCACTACTTACAAAATACGGAATAGTACAAGAAAGAGTAGCTTCACTTATGACAGATGCAGTTAGAGCTAATTTATTGGAATGCGTAGGATATAAGACTCAACTTTTAGAGTTTATAGATATATCACATTCTCCTAAGAATATATTAATTAGAGCATCTAAATCTAATATATCTAATGAGAAAAAGGAAAAAGCTTTAAATGAAGTTAATAATTTAATAAATCAGTTTAATTTTAATCCAACTTTATACAACTTATTAAAAAAAGATAAATTAATATAATAATAAACTTATAAACTTATAAACTTATAAACTATATAAAAAGTAGATAAAAAAATAGACTAGAGATTATAATCTCTAGTCTATTTTTTTATAATCATTATATAAATGTATAATGATTACATTATACATTTATGCTCATAATATTTAAATTTGAAAAAAATATTGTACCATCAGGAAATTTATAGTATGAATTTTTTATTACAAATATAATCCATATTATTTATAGAATATCAATTCTTTTCTAAAGTTAACTTATTTCTAAAGTAAGATAATTTTACTAAGTGTGATAAAAGATAATTTGCAGATAAGCCTACAAAGATACCAGTTCCTATACCAGCGATTGATAAAAGAGGAAGATATAAAAACACACCAAAATTATTTAATACAAATGAAGCAGCAAGAAGTTGACCTATGTTGTGAAATACAGCAGCAGCAGTACTAACACCTATTATAGATACATGTTTTCCTCCAAGTTCTTTAACGATAATCGTAACAATAAAGCTTAAAATACCACCAGTAGCACTATATAACAACATAGATACACTACCACCTAGCATAGCTGAAAGAAAAATTCTTAAAAGTAATACAGTAAAAGACTCTTTATAGCTATCTAGTGTATAGACCGATATTATTATAATAAGGTTGGCCAAACCAAGTTTAGCACCAGGTGTTATAAATGGAACAGGTATCATACGTTCAATTAAAGATAATATCAAAGCCATAGATACAAGCAATGACATGTAGACCATTTTAGAAGTTTTATTTAATCTCATAATATTTAATGTGAAAGTATCATATCAGATGAACTGTCACTATCTCCTTTAATTTCTATTATTAGTTCATGTGGCAAGCAAATAAGATTTTCGCCTATATTAGAAATGATTCCTTGCTTAACACAAAGTTCATCATTACAGTCAGCATCCAGTATTTGTATTGTATTATCCTTAACTAAAATAGTATTATTACCATGAGAAGTTGTGATAATAAATTCTTTTTTACCTTTAAAAGATGATAGAGGAATATTTTTATAGAATTTCCCTGAAATTTTAATACTAGCATATGTTGACATATAATTTTTAGATAATGTCTTTGCAAATAAAAAATGAGGTGTAAATGATAATGCTATAAGAAACACTATAATAACAAAGTCAAATTTTTTAAAAGTTTTCATTAAATATTTCTCCTTAAAATTCAATTAATCGACTTTTATATAAAAATCTATTAATTGAATTTTAAGGCATATGAGGGCAAAATGGCAATACAAAAATTTTATACTATATAAAAATAATGTATTATACATAATTAAGAAAACGTTGTATAATTCAAATAGAGAATACTATAAAAAGAAAATATGAGAGTTTAAAAATTATAAATAAAAATATAAAAGAAGGGAGAGCTACTTAATAGGGGGGATATATGTTCATATTTGAGTAGCAGAATAAATTGATGAGAAAGAAATTCATTGCTATGATTATGGCAATAGTTTTACCTATTGGTCTAATAGGCTGCACGAAAGAACAAACAAGTGAGCCAATTGGTAGAACAGAAGTAATTATGGGTACTGTAGTAAAAGTAACTTTATATGATGGCGGCAGTGACGAAATATTAAACAAGGTGTTTGAACGTATAGCAGAAATAGAAAATTTAGTTAGTATAAATAAAGAAGGAACAGAATTGGATGAATTAAATGAAAATGCTGGAATAAAGGGTGTTAAAGTTAGTGATACTAGCTATGAGATCATTAAGAGAGGTTTATATTATTCAGAATTATCTAATGGAGGATATGATATTACTATAGGTCCACTAGTTAAGCTTTGGAGTATAGGGCTACCTGAGGCGAAGGTCCCCACTCAAGAAGAAATAGATAAAACTATAAAAAATATTGATTATTCTAAAGTGAAAATAAATCCTGATACCAAAGAAGTATTCTTGAGTGAAAAAGGAATTATGCTAGACCTTGGAAGTATAGCTAAAGGATATGCAACTGATGAAATAGTTAAGATTCTTAGAGAAGAAGGTATAAAACAAGCAATTGTAGATATAGGTGGAAATATATATGCAATGGGGCTTAAAAATGGAGATACAGAATGGAAAATAGGAATTCAAAACCCATTTGATGATAGAGGGAATGTGCTTGGGTCTTTGGAAATTTCGGATAAGACGGTTGTTACATCTGGAGTATATGAAAGATTTATTGAAAAGGATGGGATTAAATATCATCATATTTTAAACCCTGATACTGGATATCCATATGAAACGGAGATAGCAGCAGTATCTATAATAGCAGATAAATCAATAGATGCAGATGCATTATCTACCCTAGTATTCACTAAAGGTTTAGATGAAGGATTAAATCTTGTAGAAAAGTTAGATGCAGTAAATGCAGTATTCATAACTAATGAAAAGAAAGTTTATATAACTGAAGGGTTAAAAAATAATTTTAAGATAACAGATGAAAGTTTTAAACTATCTAATTAGGTTATACATCAACAAATAAAGATGTAGCTGAAAGTATAACTATATCAAAAGAGAATAAAGGAAGGGTCTCAAAATGATTTTAATCATTAAGAGATGCTTTCTTTTTTATTTAATTCTAGCTATTTTAATATATTTTATATAGTAAAATAGGGGCTATCTTATATTTTGAGATAACCCCTTTACGTTATAGAGAGAAACTTAAATTGTAATAAATAAATTAATTTTGCTTGCATTATCATAATGATAATGATAACATAATATTATCAAAATGATAATAAACAGGAGGTAAGAATATGGATAGTACGTTTTTCTCACAATTTATGATGATAACAGATATAAAAACAATAATATTTATCGTATCATTAATGGCATTATTCTTTTTAACAAATAAACTAAAGAGCAAGTTTAAATTTACACAGCTAATGATAATATCAACATTATTAGGTATAGGACTAGGAGTGGTAATTCAATACATAGCAAAATTCCCACAAGATCCATCTCAAATATCTTGGTTAAATGAAACGACTAAGTGGTATGGTCTAGTTGGATATGGATTTATGGACTTATTAAAAATGTTAATAGTACCTTTAGTACTAGTATCAATTATAAGAGTAATAATGAATATGAATCAAGGTGAAAATTTAGGCAAATTAACATCAACAACAGTCCTTATGTTATTAGGGACAACAGCAACAGCTGCAATAATAGGTATAGTAGTTGGGAATTTATTTAATCTAGGTGTTGGGCAAAAAATAGTACAAGCTACTGATGAAATAAGGGAAATAACTTCAATTGTAGATACGTTAAGAGGATTACTACCTTCTAATCCAGTAGCAGCTATGGCAAGTGCAAATGTAGTAGCTATAGTAATCTTTGCAGCATTTATAGGAATAGCAATACAAAGGCTTAATAAAAAACATTCCGAGGCAATAAAACCATTTGTAGGTTTAGTAGAAGCTTTCTATAAAATAATAGTAAGTGTTTCTATAACAGTTATAAAGTTTATGCCATATGCAGTAATACCTTTAATGGCTAATACGATAGCAGAAAATGGTATACAATCAATATTTGAAGTGTTTAAGTTTATAATAGCACTATACGTAAGTGTTTTAATAATGTTTATAGTTCACTTAATAATAGTGTCAATAAATGGAGTAAATCCAATAACTTATATAAAGGCAGTTTCAAAGCCATTACTACTTGCTTTTACATCTCGTTCAAGCTTAGGAACATTACCTGTTACTATAGAAGCTTTAACAGACAATGTCGGTATTGAATCAGGTACTGCAAGTTTTGTAGGAAGTTTAGGGGCCAATATGGGTATGAATGGATGTGCAGGTATATATCCAGCATTAATGGCCGTTACTATAGCTAATATGGCAGGAATTGAAATGAACTTTAGCTTCTATGTTATGTTAATAATAGTTGTAACTATAGGTTCTCTAGGTATAGCTGGTCTTCCAGGAACAGCAACAATGGCAGTATCAGTAGCTATATCAGGAATGGGGATGGGAGCATACTTCCCACTAGCAGGTGGAATTCTTGCAATAGACCCTATATTAGATATGGGACGTACAATGTTAAATGTAAATGGAACAATGACTACGGCTGTAGTTGTGGCTAATTCACTAGATAAATTAGATAAAAATACTTCAAATAATATATAAATAATTATTACATTTTAAATAGAAAAATCTATGAGATTGAGTTATAACATCAACTTCATAGATTTTTTATAGCACATATGAATTTATATTTATTTTAAAACGGTCAATAAATATAAATTTTCGTATATGTGCTTCAAAAAAGTCTTCCTTTAAATCTTCAATTGAAGGCTTTTTTATTTTAATAATTAAGTAAAAGTATGTATGGAGATAATTATAAACTACTTAAATAAGTAGTACTTACATAAGCATATTGATTACTAAATTTTATCCTAGACCATCCAGAATTTAGATGGTATACAACTTCAACCTTATCTTCTTTTCTTAATTTTCCCACAAGTTTTTCAGAAGTAGAGGGATTACTTCTAACATTTAATGTATCAGCATTACACTTCATAAATGTAGCAGAAGTATCGGGCACTGAAACTGTATCTGATAGGTATTGACTACGAACATAAGCAAATCCATTATTAAACTTTATCTTAGACCAGTTATTATTTAACTTAGAAACTACACTTATTTTATCACCGTATTTTAATTGGGCAACTATTTTTTCTGAAGTAGAAGGGCCTTTTCTTATATTTAATGAACTAGTATTACATTGCATAGTAGTTTCTATATTAGGTGCTGTATTTGAATTAGAGTTAACTTTAGTTAAATATTGAGAACTAACGTATCCATAGCCACTGTTATATTTTATTCTAGACCATCCATTGTTAGTTTGATAAACAACGTAAACCCTATCAGTTTTGTTAAGCTTACCAAGTATAGATTCACAAGTAGAAGGACTTTTTCTTATATTTAAGTTATCAGCACTACATTCCATAAGTATAGTCGTATTTTCATTAGTATCTTCTTCATGAGAAGGGTTGTTATTATGTTGTATCTCCTTGATGTACTGAGAAGACACGTACCCAACAGTACCTTTATATTTAACAGTTGCCCAGATATCTGAACTATCTAATACTTCGATAGTACTCCCTTTTACTATAGTTAGTATAATAGAATGATTCGTACTCGGTCCTGTTCTTAAATTAAGATTTTGTATAGCCTCAGCTTGTAAAGTCTGAGCATAACTAGGAAGTATGCTTCCTAATGTTAATGCTGTAGCTCCAACTGAGAATAGAGATAATTTTTTTGAATTTTTCATTGATATTTCTCCCACATATAATTTTAAATTATGTTATTTATATATTTTATAGAAAGGGAATTATATTTAATAAGCTTAAATCATAAATATAATTCCCAATTAATTTAGTCATCACCATCTTTATGAAGATTGGGTCCATGGTTTTTGTCTTTATATTTATCGGGATGACTATTACCAGGCTTATTATTAGAAGCACTCCATTTGTTACTATTGCTATTAGGATTACTAGAAGTATTCCATTTGTTACTATTGCTATTAGGATTACTAGAAGCATTCCATTTGTTACTATTGCTATTAGAATTACTAGGAGCATTCCATTTGTTACTATTGCTATTAGGATTACTAGAAGCATTCACACTGCTACTATTGCTATTAGGATTACTAGAAGCATTCCATTTGTTATTATTGCTATTAGAATTACTAGAAGTATTCCATTTGTTACTATTACTATTAGAATTACTAGAAGTATTCCTGTTGTTACTATTGCTATTAGGATTACTAGAAGCATTCACACTGCTACTATTATCAGGTTCAATATTAGAAGTACTGCTAGCGCTATCAATAGTGCTAGTACTTTTATCAACACTATGTAGGGTACCATTATCAATATCTGAAATATTAGTAGTAGAATCATCATTAGAGCTATTGTTTTCAAGTTCTAAAATCTTATTTTTAATTTCAAAAATAGATGTATCCTTAAAGTCTTCTATTATGATACTAGAGTCTAAAGATTTAAGTTCTTGGACCAATAATAATTTACCAACAGTAAATCCGATACTTTTTGCTTCATCCCTTTTATTAAGGTTATTGTTTGAAGAATTTATACTTATATGAATGGATCTGTTTTCTAAACTGTTCTCAACAGTATCTTTCAAGTGAATTTCAAGATCTTTTCTAAGAATAGTATCATCAGATATTGCAGATAAAGTAATAGTTGAATCTTTACTACTTGATATGTAGTTTTTATTTATAGCATTATTAATAATATTATTTATAGCATTATCTAAAGTTATATGTGTATCATCATTAGAAGCTAATAATGTTTCACCATCAAGATTGTACGCCTCATAAGATACAACTTTGTTAAATTTATTTAAACCGAGTTCAATACTAGGATTTATATCAAGTGAGACATAAGCCACGGGAACTTGAGCATAAAGATATCCTCCTGATCCTAAAAATAGTATAAAAATAGTACACAACGTTGCTAATCCTTTATTAATAAATAAAGATTTTAAAATGTTTCTAAATTTATCTAGTATATTTTCCTTATTACTAAAATCTAGTTGAGATTTTTTTTTAACAGAATCTATAATACGTTTTTTTGCTTTTTTATCGATATATAAGTCAAAATCTTGATCTAATAGTAAAGACATTTCTGAAATATTTAAATCGTCGAATAAGTCAAATAGATTATCTTCCAACTATAAAATCCCCCTTAAAATTTTTTTTAATTTATCCATGCATCGAGATGCTTTTTTATCTATTGTATTAACTTTTAGCCCAAGTGCTTTAGAAATATCTTTAGAACTTTCTCTAAAGTAATATTTTCTAATAATTATCTCACCATCAGGCTCCCCTAAAGACTTTATAGCTTTAATTAATACGTCATTTCTTTCATTTTTTGAGACAGAATCAGGGACAGAATCAAATACATCAAATATATTTTCGTTCATAGATTCTATGGGTACTTCAACGTTTTTAGATTTTTTATTTTTTCGGTATAAATCTATAGATTTTCGTTTAGCAACAACAGCTAAAAGTCCTTTTATTGTACCCTTTTCTAAATCAATTTTATCTTTATAATTAAATACGTCAAAGAATACATCACTAACACATTCCTCTATATCTTCATTAGATAATATATTGGAGAGTTGATTATATACGATAGTATAAATAAGTCCCATATAAGTTTCCATCAATAACTCAAGCCCTTTATTAGGTTGATTATGTAATAGATTTAATAATTTAATATCTGAAACCAAGTTGCACCTTCTTTCCGAGCGTATATAGTACTCACTATATACATTCGATAAAAAAAATATAAATCTGACAAAATCATACAAAATATATTTTTTTATAATTATTTATACTATAAACTTACAGTGAAAAAGAAAAAATTAAAACTGGAAATATATGAAAGAAGAGAATTTGTAGCTAGGAAGGTTTGTTTAATAAAAAAATAAAAGTTTATAAACAAAAAAGAAGTAGATTAACATATTCATATCTACTTCTTTTTCACATTATATTTTATTGTATGTGACACAAACACCTAATAATATACCTTAGCTATGTAGCCTTCCAAATATTGATAAGATGAATACATTTAAAGATAATTACTAGATAAAAGAGGTTAATCTAATCTCTATAATTATATGAATTTATAAGATTGTCTAACTTGAATTTAGGATATATAGGTTTAGATTTAAATACTGAACTTGTGCGTATGTAGTTATTATACTCATCAGTACCTTCCTTGAAATATTTACCTATAAATAGATCTAACATATCTTCTTTATTACTAAAATTCATATAGTTTAAATAAGAATTTTTTAAATTTGGATCTTCAATAGTTAAGTTATAAAACTTTCCTTCTGTAATCTTTAAATCTTCTAATAATTTCTTAGTTCTTAAATCTAATTCTTCGTTTATGTAGTTACAATCTCTAGAGCTGTTAGTTAAATCAGACATTATTTCATATTGAGTATCTTTAATTTTTCTATTTAGTGCAAGAGATAGTGAAAATAATTCACCTAATTCCTTCTCTTTTTCATTCTCACCTCTTAAAAGTAATCTTA
This sequence comes from Romboutsia sp., assembly GCF_056995035.1. NCBI lineage: Bacteria > Bacillati > Bacillota > Clostridia > Peptostreptococcales > Peptostreptococcaceae > Romboutsia > Romboutsia sp. The sequence goes on from NZ_JBXKIW010000012.1 coordinate 11,601, forward strand.
TAGATGATAAATCATTACGAGAGAATATTTTTAATTGTGTTCCTTTGCTAAATACTATTTTTAACGGGAATTTTAAATCGTCAAGTGTAATTTTTTTAGTTAAAATAGTATTTTCTACAATAAAAATTTCGCTATTTTGATGTATAGCAAAGTTTTCACCATAATTGTAGTAAAGAGTTTTAGTAGGAACAGTATCACCAAAGTTAAATTCTCTTAAATTTTCGTTACTTCTTATAACATCACCATTATTATTTAATGTTGGATAATAAAAACATTCAAATATCATAATGAGCCCCCCAATACCTATTTATAATTTTCTTTGTTACAATAATTATAGCTCTAAAATAACTTTTTTGTACTGAATATATATAATTTAAAGATGTATTTTTAAGATAGATATTTAAATAAAAATATTTAATGTTTATTATAAACTTTTGATAGAGTCTTAAATATAAGTATTTAAGTAAATTATAAAGTAGATATTTATAATAATAGCAATTTATAATTTTGAGCATTTTAATGATATAATCATAAATAAAGAATACTAAGGAGACAGTATGAAAATTTTAATAGATGCAGATGGCTGCCCTGTTGTAGATACAACTATCAAAGTAGCAAATAAATTCAATATAGAAGTTATAATAATGTGTGATACATCTCATGTCTTTAATAAGCCAGGAGTTGAAACCATAGTTTTATCAAAAGGAGCAGATTCAGTTGACTTTGCATTAGTTAATAAGGTTAATAAGGGAGATGTTGTTGTAACTCAAGATTACGGATTAGCAGCTATGGTACTTTCGAAAGGTGGATGTCCTATTAATCAAAATGGAAGAATATACAACAATGAAAATATAGATCAACTACTTTTCACAAGACATATTTCAAAAAAGGCAAGAGCGGCAGGATGTAAAACGAAAGGACCTAAGAAAAGACAAAAAGAAGATGATATAAAATTTGAAGCAAATTTAATAAATCTATGTAAAAACCTAATAATTAATTAAAGATAGGGTAATATGAAAATTATTTCAATATGGATTAAAGTTACCTAAAAATGTACACAATCATAATATGAAAATTTCAAGGGGGTAAAATTATGATTGCATTAAGTAGAGAAAATATTATAGAAGGATTAATTGAATTAAGAGAAGAAGAGGAAAATGAAAATAAATTAATAATTGATAATATAAAAGACATAATAAATAAAAAAGAAACAGATGACTTAGAAAAACTAAAGCTAATAAACAATGAATTAGGAAAAATTTTATCAGCTTGATATAAACTATACACAAACTAAATTAGAACATTATTTGAAAATTTCAGAAAAATATGTTGATAACTATAATTGGCTGTGAATAAATAATTATATAAAAAAATTGAGTTTCAATTGAAAAATATAAATATAAATACAGAGTGTGAAAAAAGAGAGAATTAAGTTATAAGCTTAATTAATAAAAAAAAGTAAATTTTATAAGTATATAAAGGATTTGAGTTTATTTAAAAAGGAGTATGGTAGAATTAGTAAATATAATTCTAATCATACTTCTTTTTTATTAGTAGAGAAATTAGATGTAAGAGGTAGTATATGTACTCCGTTATGAAAGTGTTTTCCACTACATTAGTGTGGATTTGTGGATAGATTAAAATTATAAAGAGGAAAAAGTTTTCTAAATGAGTTAAGTTATCCACAAAGTTAACATTTGATTTTTAAACAATGTATTTAGATAAATAAAATTTAATTAGATCAAAGTTCATATACTACTTAAATATCGTATAAACTTATATAACAATAGATAATTAAAAAGTTATACACTTTAAGGAGGAATATATGGAGAGTTGTAGGATACACAAAAATCAAATATACATGACGTTATTTTTGTGCATTGCACCAATAGTTATCTGCATAATGATGAATTTATCATTGATATATGCATTTTTATTAGGGGTAACATTTGCATCAATAATGTCTATTAAAAATGGATTTACTTTAAAAGATATTAAAACTATGGTGCTTGCTGGAGTAAGTGAATGTAAAAATCTTTATATTGTAATATTATTAATAGGAGCAACTGTTTCAGTATGGTTATCATCAGGAGTAGTTCCGACTATGATATATTACGGATTAGAGTATATGCAAGGAATGAATCTTTTGTTTGCATCTTTTTTACTAATTTCCATAAGTGCAATTTTTATGGGAACTGCAGTTGGAACGATTAGTACAATTGGAGTGGCTATTCTTGGAATAGGAAAAGGATTTGGAATACCTACGCATATATTAGTAGGTGTTATTGTGTCAGGTGCATTTTTAGCAGATAAAATATCTCCAATATCAGGACTTTTAAATTTAACTCTTACAACTACTGAAATAAATTACAAAGAGGCTGTAAAATCAGCGATTTATACAATCATGCCAACTGTAATAATATCAGCAATTACATACTATGTTATAGGAATTAAATACCAAGGTATGGAAGGTTCAAATAGCTCATTAGAGTTAATGAGTGCTATGAACAGTGAATTTTTCATATCTCCATATCTTCTTTCACTACCTATATTAATAATAATTTTATCAGTTTTAGGAGTTAAATCAACATATTGTATGTGGGCAGGAGTTACAGGGGGGAGCCTTGTTAGTCTATTATACCAAAAGGTTAGCATAGTAGAATTACTAAATTATATATTTTTAGGTTTTAATGCAAATACAAATTCTAAAATAGTAAATGAAACTTTAGTTAGTGGCGGAGTTCGATCTATGGTATCAGTAGTATTAATTGTTATAGGGGCTATAGCTATTAGTTCTATATTACAAGAAACAGGTATAATAAATCATTTAACAAAAGATATAATAAGTAAAATCAGTACTAGAAAAAATTTAATATTGAAAACAGGTATTATTAGTAGCATTTTGACAATTATAACTTGTGATCAAACTATAGGAATAGTTATACCTTCTAGATTATTGAAATCAAAATATGAAGAGCTTGGGGTAAATAATAATATATTAGCGAGAACTATATCTGATACAGGAACTATAATAGCACCACTTATGCCTTGGAATATAAATTCTCTAATAATAAGTTTAGTTACAGGTGTTTCTTGTGTAGCATATGCTCCGTTTGCAGTTCTTTGTTTTATAACACCCATAATCACAATACTATTTGCATTTGCTCAAAAAATACCATCTAAAGATTAAAGGGGTATTTTAAATGGAAAAAGTACTTTAGTAGACTAATTTTCTAGACTTTCTAAATCTTTACTATATAAACTTATAAATATGTGCTTATCATATAATATATAACACACGATAAAAATTAAAATAGATGAACATTAAAAGTATTTCATTAAGATATATTTTTATGTTCATTGATTAATAAAAATGGCTTATAATAAAAATATATTAGGAGGGGAAAAAATGAAATTTAAATTTTGTCACAATAACTTTAATGTATTAAATCTTGAAAAGAGTTTAGAGTTCTATGAAAAAGCATTAGGGCTTAAAGAAACTAAAAGAAAAGTAGCAGAAGATGGAAGCTTCATATTAGTATTTTTAGGTGATGGAGAAACTACTCATAATGTAGAATTAACATGGCTCAGAGATTGGGATAGACCATATAACTTAGGAGATAATGAATTCCACTTAGCATTAAGAGTAGATGACTTTGAAGGTGCTTATAATCTACATAAAGAGATGGGATGCATATGTTATGAAAATAAAGAAATGGGAATATATTTTATAGCAGATCCAGATAATTACTGGATAGAAATACTTCCTGCTAACGAATAGTTATAAAAACACATCAAGTTTTATTTGATGTGTTTTTTTCTTGAGCCATGTTAGGAAAAGTAAACTCAAGGTAGTTGTAGGGAAGTGTAAAATGGAATATTGTTGACTTAAGAAATGATAAACGTTAATAATATAAATAGACAAAAATAAAATAGTGAGGTACATAATATGAATAAAAATATTGTAGCAATATGTGAAAATGAAGCAAGTTCAAAAGCATTACAAGAAGCAAGTGAAGCTTTAGGACTTAACATTAAATCTGAGATACAAGCAAAGTCTAAAATAAAGAATGAACTTTCAGAAAAAGATATAAAAGAATCAGCTGTAGTATTATTTGTTATAAGTTATGCTGTAGAAGACATAGAAAATATAGAAAGATTTATAGATCGTGAATACTACGAAGTAGAGCCAAAGTTTGTCATAAATGATGCTAAGGCTGTACTTAATGAAATAGTAGCAGAATTAAACTAATATGAAAATGACTAGGATTTAAATTTTACATAAATTTAGGCTCTAGTCATTTTTATATTAGATTTTTTTAGAAAAATACATAAATCAAAGCTAATATTTTCTGTGGAACGTAAAAATTAACTTAATTAGCACCATTGTAAGGTAAAGTTAAAAAATATAAAGTGAAAATCACATAATACAACACATTAGAATATATTAAATATAAGAGGTGAATTATGTGAAACCTATTGATAAAGATGGTTTTTTATTTAATATATTAGGGAGTGTAAGAAAAGTGATAGCTCTTTTATTAACTATTGTTTTTTGTTACTTAAGTATACAAGGCAAAATAACTCAGGATCAATTTATACCAGTGTTTAGTATGGTACTTGGTTACTACTTTGGTAGATCAACAGCATTAGATATACCTGGAAAGTTTAAAGGTAAAAATGATAGTAATAATACAAATTTATAATAAATAATAAAAATGTATTATAGTATGATATATTTGGTCTAAATTTTACAAGAAATATTAAAAAATAAGCTCAGATTTAATCATCTGAGCTTATTTCCGTTAATACATCTCTTAAATTTTCAAGTGATGAATTTAATTTATTAAGTTGTCCATCTGGTAACGTTGATAATCTTTCTTTCAAAGTAGATTGAACGTGTTTAAATTTACTCTCTAAGTATTTTTCACCCTTTTTAGTCAAATCTATATTTATGATTCGACGGTCCTTCTTATCAGGAATTCTCTCAATCATTTCTTCATCAATAAGCTTATTGAGAAGCTTAGTCATATTTGGAGTAGAAATTAAAAGTCGTTTAGCTACATCTGAAATTGGGAGTTTACCATTTTCTTTAAGAACAGCCATTATTTGAAAGTGAGAATGATTTAAAGAATCATGTGCAAAACCACAGTCGCGTCTTATTAACTTTTTTTGAAATAATGGCATGATAGTTAAAAAATTTTGAACTATTAACTCGAGTTTAGTATCATTCATTTGCTATTACCTCCTATATATTATTTTTTTATCATATAATATTTCAATTATTAATACATACTAAAAATTAATATGCTAAATTATTGACTTTTTTTGAAATTTCTATATACTTAAAAAGTATAATAGTTAAAAAGTATAACTATTAACTAATACAACTAATATTATTATACACTAAAAAAATTAAAATGTGGAAAAATATAATTTTAAAATAAACACTTTAAGATTATATGAAAATTTAAAGCAAAATGGAGGCAGAGATTGAGTGATGTTTAAAATTTTAAAGTACTTAAAACCATTTGTAGTGTCAATTATCACAGTAGTTGCACTTTTAGTAGTTCAAGCGGCGTGTGATCTTTCATTACCGGATTACACATCAAATATTGTCAACATAGGTATTCAGCAAAGTGGTATAGAAAATGCTGTGCCTAGTATAATTCGTGAAAGTGAATTAAATAAACTAACACTTTTTATGAATGACAGTGAAAAAAATAAAGTAAAAGGTAGTTACGAATTACTAGATAAAAACAAATTAAGTAAAGAGGACTATAAGAAAGAATTAGAAAAATATACTGTTCTTAAAAATGAATCTTTATATAAATTAAATACTAAAGATAAAGAAACTATAGATGACCTTAATTCAATAATGAGTAAAGCTATAATGAGAGTTTCAGGAATAGAAATGGCAAATGAAAAAGGAGCAATACCGAATATCCCTCCTAATACGGATATATGGACAGTGCTTTCTCAAATGTCAAAAGAACAATTAAATCAAATGACCAAGCCGATTGATGAGAAAATAAATGAATTAGATGAAAATATGATAACTCAATCATCAATTTATGCTATAAAAAATGAATATGAAAAGATAGGTATGGACTTAGATAAACTTCAAACTAATTACATCTTTAAATCAGGTGCGACAATGCTTTGTATAGCTCTAGTAAGTATGGCAGCAACAGTAACTGTTGGTTTCTTAGCTGCAAGGGTAGCTGGTGGTATGGGTAAAAGCCTTCGTGGAGATGTATTTAGAAAGGTTGTAGCATTTTCAAATTCTGAATTCGATAAATTCTCTACAGCATCATTAATTACTCGTAGTACTAATGATATTCAACAGATACAAACACTTATGGTAATGCTAGTAAGAATGGTATTTTATGCACCAATACTTGCTATAGGTGGTGTAATAAAAGTTTTAGAGACTGATACTTCAATGGCATGGATAATAGGAGTAGCAGTAATAGCTATATTATCATTTGTACTTGTATTATTTGGATTAGCAATACCAAGATTCAAGAAAATTCAAAAGCTTGTAGATAAATTAAACTTGGTAACACGTGAATCATTAACAGGTATGTTAGTTATAAGAGCGTTTAGTACACAAAAAACGGAAGAAAAAAGATTTGATGAAACTAATGGACTTCTTAGAAAAACAAATACATTTGTTAATCGTATAATGGCAATGATGATGCCTGTTATGATGCTTATAATGAACATTATAACAATAATAATAGTATGGGTAGGAGCTCATAATATTGATGCAGGAACTATGCAAGTTGGGGATATGATGGCATTTATACAATATGCTATGCAAATAATAATGTCATTCTTAATGATATCAATGTTATCTGTTATATTACCAAGAGCATCTGTATCAGCTACTCGTATAAGTGAAGTTTTATCTACGGATATTTCTATAAAAGATATAGAAAAAGCTAAAGATTTTGATTCATCAAGAGATGGGTACGTAGAATTTAAAAATGTCTCGTTCAAATATCCAGATGCAGAAGATAATGTTATAAGTGATATAAACTTTGTGGCTAAGCCAGGACAAACAACGGCATTTATAGGAAGCACAGGTAGTGGGAAATCAACACTTATAAACTTAATACCTCGTTTCTTTGATGCAACTGAGGGTCAAGTATTAGTAAATGGTATAGATATAAAAGAAGTAAGCCAATACAAGCTTAGAGAAAATATAGGATATGTTCCGCAAAAGGGTATTTTATTCTCAGGAACTATTGATAGTAATATAAGATATGGAGTTCAAAATGCAAGTGAAGAAGAAATAAAAAAAGCTGCGACAATAGCTCAAGCTATGGACTTTATACAAGATAAGCCAGAAAAATTTGAAACATCAATATCACAAGGTGGTACAAATGTTTCAGGAGGACAAAAGCAAAGACTTTCAATTGCTCGTGCTATAGCTAAGAACCCTAAAATATTTATATTAGATGATAGTTTCTCAGCACTAGATTTAAAGACTGATGCAAAACTTAGAAAAGAATTAAAGTCCGAAATTTCAGATTCTACGGTTCTTATGGTAGCTCAGAGAATCAGTACTATAATGAATGCAGATCAAATAATAGTACTTGATGAAGGTAAGATGGTAGGAATAGGAACGCATGAGGAGCTTATGAAAAATTGTGAAGTATATAATCAAATTGCACTATCTCAACTTTCAAAGGAGGAGTTAGCACATGAGTAATCAAAAACAGCAATCAAAACCAGGTGGTATGGGTGGACCTATGGGTTCAATGGGATCAGCAGAAAAGGCAAAAGATTTTAAAGGCACTATGAAGAAATTATTAAAGCATTTAAAACCATACAAGATACCTATGATATTAGTTGTAATATTTGCAATAGGTAGTGCAGCATTTACTATAGTAGGACCAAAAATATTAGGAAATGCTACTACCAAAATATTTGAAGGATTAGTTAGTAAGGTTAGTGGAACGGGTGATGGAATAGATTTTACTAATATTTCAAAAACCTTAACTATGTTAGTTATTTTATATATTATAAGTGCTGTATTTTCATTTATTCAGACTTTTGTTACATCGGATATATCGCAAAAAGTATCTTATAATTTAAGAAAAGAAATATCTGAAAAGATAAATAGATTGCCACTTAAGTACTTTGATAAGAATACACATGGAGAGGTATTATCAAGAGTAACTAATGACGTAGATGCTATAGGTCAAAACTTAAATCAAATTTTATCACAAATGATAACTTCAGTAACAACGATTATAGGTATTCTTATAATGATGTTAACAATAAGTGTAAGAATGACTTTAGTAAGTTTAATAGTTATACCATTATCAGCAGTATTTATAATGGTAGTAGTCAAAAAATCTCAAAAACACTTTAAAGCGCAACAAGAGTATTTAGGTCATACAAATGGTCATGTGGAAGAGATATACAGTGGACACAATATAATGAAAGCATTTAATGGAGAAGAAAAAGCAATTGCTAAATTTGATGAATTAAATGAAATATTATATAACTCTGCATGGAAGTCTCAATTCTTATCGGGCATGATGATGCCAATGATGACTTTTATAGGTAACTTAGGTTATGTAATGGTTGCTATAATGGGTGGATATCTTACTATAAAGAAAGCTATACAGGTAGGAGATATATTATCTTTCATTCAATATACAAGATCATTTATGCAACCAATAGCTCAAACTGCTCAAATAGCTAATGTAATGCAATCAACAGCAGCTGCAGCAGAAAGAGTATTTGAGTTCTTAGGAGAAGATGAAGAAATTGAGGATACACAAAGTCCTATTTTAAATGAAAATATAAAAGGAGAAGTAGAATTTAAGAATGCTCATTTTGGATATGACGAAGATAAGACAATAATAAATGACTTCTCAGTTAATATAAAGCCAGGTCAAAAAGTAGCTATAGTAGGACCAACAGGTGCTGGTAAAACAACAATTGTAAAATTACTTATGAGATTCTATGAATTAAATAGTGGAAACATATTAATCGATGGACATGATTCTAAGGAATTTACACGTGATGATTTAAGAAATATGTTTGGTATGGTTTTACAAGATACTTGGCTATTTAATGGAAGTATTATAGAAAATATTAGATATGGTAAATTAGATTCAACTGATGAAGATGTAATAAAAGCGGCAAAACTTGCTCATGCTCATCATTTTATTAAAACATTAACAGACGGATATAATATGGAAATAAATGAAGAAGCTAATAATATATCACAAGGTCAAAAACAATTATTAACAATAGCAAGAGCGATACTTGCAGATCCTAAGATATTAATATTAGATGAAGCGACAAGTTCAGTTGATACTCGTACAGAAGTATTAATACAACAAGCTATGGAAAATCTTATGAAAGACAGAACAACTTTTATAATAGCACATAGACTGTCAACTATAAGAAATGCAGATTTAATATTGGTAATGAAGGATGGAGATATAGTAGAACAGGGGAATCACAAAGAGCTACTAAAAGCTAGTGGATTCTATGCTGAACTTTATAATAGCCAGTTTGAACAAGGAGAAGCTTGTTAGTCTATAAAATTAATTAAAATATACTTTAATTAAAAGCATTGGATTTAGAAATTAAATTTTAAATCTGATGCTTTTTTTTATTGACACAAGGTATATAGAATTATTTGAAGTAGTTCCTAAAATTTCAAAAATAGATACAATATTGAGTATATAAGTAGTTATAGGTTTATTCATTATAGCTACTTATATTTTAGATGGAAAATTATACTTAAAGTAATAAGGAAGTCAACAGAAGATATTAGTACTTGAATTTATTAATTCATTAAAACACTTATTTTTTAGATATAATTAAGAGCTATGCAAAGGTTAGAGCCCTAAGCATAGCTTTTTGATTATATTATTTTAATTAAATATGTGCTAGTTCATAAAAGTATAGAATAATAGGGATGAGATAGTTTTTTATAAAAAAATTAAAAAAGTGTTGACGATATTAATTTGAGATGGTATAGTTATACTTGTCCTTAAGAAAAGGGCAAAAATGAAAGTGAAAAAATGAACTTTGAAAATTAAACAGTAGGTTAATTTATAGAATTTGAAACAACCAAACATAAAGCCAGATATATAACAGTATCTGAGCCCTAGATAAACTTTTATTTGAGAGTTTGATCCTGGCT
>NZ_JBXKIW010000013.1:0-17842 GCF_056995035.1 Romboutsia sp.
TCAGGATATATAGAGTTAGCATGATAATTGTCTGGAGCAACTCCCTCTTTAATAACTTCTTCTGTTCTCACATTCGGAGATATCGAAAACCTTTTCTCGTCAAAGTTCGGTTCAATATATTCTCTTAACTTAAAACCCATTTGTTGTCACCCCTATTATAATATAATTTTCGATTTTAATAGACTTTTTTATCTATAATATATATATTATATCAATTAATTTATATTTTATGAACAAAAAATAATTTTAAATATTTATTATTTTTTAAATATTTAAATTCCACAAAAATAAATCTTTTAATTATATAAAAAATTTCACTTCACTCATATCGCCAACAACCCTTGAAAACAGATCCATCGCTTGAACGATGTGTTAACGAACTATTTTAAGTTTAGATGTTTCGATTATATAAATATATAAAAAAATATAAGTTTATTACATGAAATAAAAGGTAGAGTTCTTTTTAGAACTCTACCTTTTAGGGTACACTTTAAACTAAAATTATGAGACAATCTCACAATATTTATTTGTCACCAGCACCTGTCTTTTTCTGACTGTTAACTGCATTTGAACCTTTTCCAATATTTTTAACTGATTTCATACTTCCCTTTGCATTAGATCCTTTTGCTTTTTTTGCATCTATAAGTTTTTGCATCATTTCTAGGTTTTTATTCATAATCTATACTCCTCAATGATTCTAGCAATTACTTCTTAGTATTGCCATACATTTCTTTTAATTTCTTTTGAATGTCTTTATCTGCAAGGTATTCATCTAAAGTAGTTTTTCTATCCATTAATCCACCTGGAGTTATTTCAATTATTCTATTTGCAATAGTTTGAATTATTTGGTGGTCATGAGAGTTAAATAACATTACTCCACTAAAACTTTCAAGTCCCTTATTTACAGATGTAATACTTTCTAAGTCTAAGTGGTTAGTTGGGTCATCAAGTATTAAAACGTTAGCATTTGATAACATTAACTTTGATAACATACATCTAACTTTTTCTCCTCCAGATAAAACTTGAGATTGCTTTAAAGCTTCTTCTCCAGAGAATAACATTCTACCTAAGAATCCTCTTATAAAACTTTCACTTTTTTCTTCAGAGTATTGTCTTAACCAGTCAACTAATGAGTATTCAACCCCATCGAAGAATTTGTTATGGTTTTTAGGAAGATAAGCTTGAGAAGTAGTTACTCCCCACTTGAATGTTCCGCTATCAGCAGTATCTTCTCCCATTAATATATTAAATAATGTAGTTGTAGCTATTTCGTCACCCATAAATGCTACTTTATCTTCTCTGTCTAATCTAAAAGATACATTATCAAGTACTTTAACACCATCTATAACTTTAGTTAATCCTTCAACCTCTAAAACGTCATTTCCTATTTCTCTTTCAGGAGTAAATCCAACAAATGGATATCTTCTTCTTGATGGTTGTATATCTTCTAACTCTAATTTTTCTAATTGTTTCTTTCTTGATGTTGCTTGCTTTGCTTTAGATGCATTTGAACTGAATCTTGCAATGAAGTCTTTTAATTGAGCTGCTTTTTCTTCAGTTTTCTTATTTTGATCTTTAGCTAATTGTAATGCTAATTGACTTGATTCATACCAGAAGTCGTAGTTACCAACGTACATTTGGATTTTACCAAAGTCAACGTCAACTATGTTTGTACATATTTGATTTAAGAAATGTCTATCATGTGATACGATTATAACGATAGAATCTTCTAAATCCATTATAAAGTCATTTAACCAGTTTATTGATTGAAAATCTAAGTGATTTGTAGGCTCATCCATTACTAGTATCTCAGGCTTACCAAATAGTGTTTTAGCTAATAACACCTTTACCTTTTCTCCACCAGTTAATTCCTTCATTTGCTTATAATGTGAATCTTTAGATATACCAAGACCCATTAATACTTTTTCTGCATTAGTTTCTGCATCCCATCCATCAAGTTCAGCAAATTCACCTTCAAGTTCAGCAGCTTTTATACCATCTTCTTCACTGAAGTCTTCTTTCATATATAATGCATCTTTTTCTTTCATTATCTCTGAAAGTCTTTCATGACCCATTATAACAACATTTAATACTGTTTCCTCTTCATATTTAAAGTGGTCCTGTCTAAGTACTGACATTCTCTCCTTCTCAGTTATAGAAACATTTCCTGTGTTTGGTTCTATATCTCCAGCTAATATTCTTAGGAAAGTTGATTTTCCTGCACCATTAGCACCTATTATCCCGTAACAATTTCCTTTAGTGAATTTTAAGTTAACATCTTTGAATAACTCTTTATCACCAAATCTAAGTCCAATATTTGTAACTTGTAACATTCGTGTAGTTTCCTTTCTTATTTCTTATTTCTAATTTGTAATTTAATTTTCTATTATACAACATTACTTATAATATAACAAATATTTATTTTAGTCAACTGACTACTGCTTATTTATATGCCTTTTATAGTCTATCTTAAAAAGTATCTTTCATTTATTTATATAACTGTTTGTCTATGTGTTTATTAGCAGGTTTTAATCCACATAGACTTTGCTATTTTTAAAGTTATATTTATTAATTTTATTTTGTGTTATATAGGTTATAAACATGTTGATTTTATTTTTAAATTAACGTCTATACCTTTGCAAAATTACATGCAGGGTATGTACATATCTCACAACTCATACAAAGTCCTCCATGACCATATTTAGCAATATCTGCCTTAGTCAACTTTTCATTTATCAAAATTCTTGGTAAAATAACATCAAATACAGTTATTTTATTGTACATTGCACACCCTGGTATTCCCATTATAGGTGTGTCTTCATGATATGCAAGTAAAAACATAGCACCAGGAAGAATCGGTGAACCATATGTTACTAAATCTGCACCAGTTTCTTTTATAGCAGTCGGTGTTACATCATCTGGGTCTACACTCATCCCGCCTGTGCAACATATAAGTTCTGCTCCTTGTTCTATAAAATCTTTAATAGCTATTTTTATCATTTCTTTATCATCTGAACAAATGGTTTGTCCTATAACTTCACATCCAAACTTGTCTACTTTATCTTTTATTACAGGCCCAAACTTGTCTACTATCCTTTTATGATAAATTTCGTTTCCTGTTACAACTATTCCAACTTTCTTTGGTTTAAACTCTATAATACTTACAATTTTTTTGTCCCCTACTACTTTTTTAGCTTCTTTTAATTTATTTTCATCTATTAATAAAGGTATAACCCTTGTTCCTGCTACTTTAATTCCCTTTTGAACTATAAAGTTATTGTGAAGTGTTGATAGCATTATATCATCTATCATATTTAGCTGTAATAACGTATCTACATCTATTTTTAAAAGACCATCAATTTTAGATATAAAATCTATCTTACCTTCTTTTATTTCACTAAACTCTAAATTATCTCCTGCTATTAAATCCTTTAAGTACGATGCTGCATCATTTTCATGTACCATATCACAGGCTTTTTCCCATACATATAAATGATCTTTACCTAAAGATAAAAGTACCTCTATATCTTCTTCCTTCACTATATGACCTTTTTTAAAAGCTCTTCCTTTAAATTTTCCTGGTATTATTTTTGTGATGTCATGGCATAATACATGACCTATTGAATCTACTGTATTAATTTTTTTCATTTCCCCACACCTAATTTTTTATAATCTTCTTTTGTATCAATATCAAACAACATACTTTCTGAAACATCTATATATTTTATTTTAGAAGTTTTAGTTATTACTTTTTTTCCCTTTTCGTCATTTTTTAGATTTAATAATTCATTCACTTTATTATATGGAAATATAACTGGGTTTCCACTTTTGTTTTTATATCTAGGAATTATTATATATTCTTTATTTTCATTAAAAGTATTTATCATTTTTTCTATGTATTTTGTATCTACAAAAGGCTGATCTCCTACAAAAAACATATATCCATCACTTTTTTTACTATTTAAGATTCCTAGTTTAATAGATTCACTTTGACCTATATTTGCATTTTCATTGTTTACATACTTAAAATCATATTCTTTACTTAAGTTTTTTATTTCATTATATTGGCTTACTACCATAACTTCATTAAAATTTGATTTTTTTACTGCTTCAAATACATACTCTAATATTGGTTTATTATTGTAATTTAGCAAAAGTTTATTTTGACCCATTCTACTTGATAAACCCGATGCCATTATTATCGCTGTAATCATTTTTCTTTTCCTTCTAGTTTAATATAATACAATTAAATAAGAGTACCCAAAGGGGTTACTTTTATTATTTTATGATGTAAATAAATCAAATATATTTTCTAAAGTGCTAGTTGTAGCTTTATAAAGCTCTGTATACTTACATTTAGTACATGTTACTACTGAAAACTTTTTATTTTGAACATCGAGAAATTTAGAAAGCCCACTCCCTGTTGCACATATTTCATCTACTTCATATTCCTTATTTCCGCATTTTGGGCATAGATAATTATTACTCATTTTTTATTCTCCCTTATGATTATATTTTAAATAATTTATAATTTTTTAGTGTTATAAATTATAGTTAAATCGTTTTCATATTTGTTAATTTCATTTATCAATTGTTTAGCAATATTTTTATCATATTTACTTTTAATTCTATTAATTAATAATATCTCTTGTCCACATGCATTTTTAAACAATCCGTCTTTATTCAAGACTATATCAACTAAATTTTTTATATCTACATTATTATTACTTTTTGTTATTCTTTTAAATTCTTTTAATCTATGTATATTATCATCATTTATATCTATACCATAGGATGTTATATCTAATATACCTATAGTTTTTGTACTTTTCTGATATACTACAGGCTCTGTATCATTCCAACCTTTAAGCTTTTTTCCTTTAGAACCATCACCTTCTATAAGTATTAAGTCAAATTTAGGAATTAGCTGTTCTAATTCTTTAAAATCTAATCCTACTATTTTTTTTTCTTTACTTATATGTTTTCCAATTACTGTTATTCCTAAATCTTTTGATATAATTATCTTTCTATCTTCATCTAGCATATGTATATTATCGTAGCTATTCTTATTTGGTATATATATCTTAGTGGTAGTAGTTATTAATACTCTCATCTTATCTTTATATTTATTAGCTATGTAATTTATAAATGATGTTTTCCCACCTGCTCCAACCACTGTTATAATTTCTGTTTTATCTAATTTTATCATATTATAGTTTCCTTATATACAAAAATCCCTAGAATAATTATATCATTATTCTAGGGACTTAAATATATTAGTTACAAACTAATCCAACTTTTATTTTTCCTTGTGCTTGTTCTCTTACGTATAATGAGAATATAGCTTCATAAGTATCTTCACTGTTATCTTGTATATTAATTAATAGTTCATTTATAACTATTAGCATCTTTTCATTATCACAGTAATTAGCATCTATTTCTACAAGTATAATCTGTTTTTTAGCGGTAACCTCTTCGCTAGTTTGTATAGCATTTTCTAATAAATATTTTACTATTTCATCAGTTTTTATACCTTTATCAAACTCACCATATGAATATTTTATACCTTTGTCAGTGCATAATGTTTCTTTAAGGTCACTTAAATCTATGTTTATCATACAAAGATCAGATATAGAATCAAGTAGCATATTTATTATAGCTAATAAAGTATCTGGATTTTCTGTAGATATTTTAAATTCTCTATTTAAATTTACATCATCTTTATTTTCTTTTTGTGCACAGTCAAGACCTATGTTTAAAACTCTTCTTTCTTCGGCCATATAAGCTATAGCATTTACTATTTGTAGTGCTTTTTTATCTTCACTATTATAAGTTAAAAACAATGTATCTACACCATCTAATAATGTTCTTACATAATCTTTATCTACATCTTGGTTTATACTTATTTTTTCTAAATCCATATTATGTGCTACTTTATTAGCTATAGAATCTAAAGTTTTTATACCATCGTCACCTATACCTATTATTTTAGCACTTTCTATTTTGTCTATTGTATTCATTTTATCTCCTTACTAATTAGCTAAATATATTAAGACATATCCTTTAGCAATTTCGAATATTTATTGTTGAAAATTTTAAATAATGGAACTCCTATTATAGTTATTACCATAAATTGTCCAAATCCTACCTGTAATGCAGAAAGAATTAATGGCAATCCAAAAAATACATGTAATACTACTCCGCCTACTATTATAGCATTTACTATTGTTGGCCACAATGACGCTATTAATATATATCCCGGCTTATGCTTCATATTTTTTCCTGTTAAATATACTAAATATACACTTATAAAGGTAGCTAGTGTACCAAATACTATATCAGGCACTCCATAAGGTCCTATTACATTAGCTAAAAAACACCCTATTGTTAAAGCTAATATGTATTCTTTCCCAAGTAGAGGAAGTAATGTCATAACCTCTGCTATTCTAAATTGTATAGGTCCATAACTTATAAATCCTAATACTAAGGTAAGTGCTGCATATATTGCTGCAACTACTCCTATTCTAACTATTTTTTTTGTTTCTTTTATCATAATTCTTTCTCCTAATGTTAATTATTTTTGTAGCCTATCTAACTAGGAAAATTTTCACGTTATAACTTGTCTTCATACAAATAAATAAAACCGTAGTGTATATCTACGGTTTCTTAAACAAAAATTACAACATTGTATAAATGCTTTTTTACCGTAGTTTTATTTACAGACAGGAGGCTTACGAACTGTCTTATTAAGTTTACCTGTGATATTATATAACATAATATCTTTAAACTCAAATTTTTTTATGTTTTTGAATAAATACTGATATCATAATTACTTTAATATTTTTTTAGCTTCAGATATTCTTTGAATCGCTGTTATAAGTATAATAAATGAAAATAAGTTTATTATAACATTCAAATTATTTTTACTTAGCATCATAAGTGAAAACATAATGAAACCTTCACTTCTTTCTGCTACACCCGCTTGATAATAAAATGATTTCACTCCACTTTTTTCACTAACAGCTCCAACTGTTAAAAATATTACCATTGATATCAATATTGACGCTAATAGTATTATTAAATTAAATCTAACATCTACAAATTTCATTCCTATTACAAGTATTATTCCTATCTCAACAATTCTATCAAAAGTTATATCGAGTACTGTACCAAAACTTGACGATGAATTTGTTTTTCGAGCGACCGATCCATCTACTGCATCTAAATATCCTGATATCCATAAAATAATTACTGCAAATATGTTTTTATCAAAATATAATAGTACGGAGGATAGTATTCCAAGTATTAAAGCTAGAATTGTTACATTATTAGCACTTATTTTTAGTTTTATAAAAAAATTTGCTCCACATTCTATAAATGGATTAACATATTTTCTTGCGTGTGTATCTAACATACTTTTTCCTTTCTTCTTTAGTCTATTTCTTTTAGTTTATTATTTAAAATCTTATTTTTGAGTATTATAGATATTATAAAAAGTAATATAAGCATAGCTATAGATGTATAAAACTCTGTACTACTTATATTTACTGACTTTGCTCCTATATTTGTAAATACTGCTATTCCTGGTATTGTTCCAAATAAAGTAGCTCCTAAAAAGTGCTTATATTTAACATTTGTTAAACCTGATCCATAACTTATCACATCAAATGGAAAAAGTGGTATTAATCTTAATAAAAATATTATATAAAAACCATTTTCATTTATTAATTTATCTATGTTAGACAACTTTTCATTAGAAATCTTTTTAACTAAATCATATCCTAAGTACCTCGCTATAAAAAATGCAAGACTCCCTCCTATTAGTGCTCCTATAGTTGTATATATATATCCTTTACAAAATCCAAAAACAAGTCCTGATGCTATAGCTAGTACTGAATCCGGAAAAAATGTCAAAGGAACCAATGCAAACATTATTATATATATAATAGGAGCTAAAATTCCAAAAGAACTTATATATCTTTTTATACTATATATACCTAAATCATTACTGATAAATTTAGTTGTTAACAGTATAAATATAGCTATAAATACTATCATTATCATTTTTTTTAAATTCTTATTCATATGTCCTCCTATTACTTAGTTTATATCTATTGTTCCATGATAGTATACTAGATTGATGTTTTTGAGTAAAATATTTTTTATTTATAATTTCTTTATTAAACATTAAATCTAATACATGAATAGACTTCTTATCTCCTATTAACATAGCTTTTGTGCAAGTTTCACAATAGCATATTATATATTGTGCATTAGTTTGTAAGCATCTTCTTTTTATTTGTTTTATTTTCTTTTCATTATCTATAAATATAGATCCACAGCAATTTGAGTTTTTCTTATTTTTTTCAAACTCTATATAGTTAATCCCCAGATTATCTAATATGAATCTTGAACTTTCATATATTGAATTCTCACCTCTTATGGCACATGAGTCGTGTATAGCAAATTTTATACCTACATCTTTATAATGATTTAGTAAACTTTCATCTATCCCGTTTTCTTTTATTACATCTAATAAAAAAGACACTTTAATATTTTCGCTATTATTCTTAATTGTTTTATAGCAATTAGGACATGCTGTTATTACTTCTTTTATATTATTGTCTTTTAAAGTTTCATCTAATTTTTTATAATATTTATTAAATGATTTATTATCATTTATCATAATGCTCGGTTTGTAGCAACAAGAAAAACTTATACCTATATTTTTTATATGTTTTTTTAAATATTCATATATATTTGAAATTACGTCTTCATTATATCCACTTAAACTACATCCTGGCATAAAAATCACTTCACTATTTTCATTTATAAAAGTTTTATTAAATACTTTGTTTCTACTGTTTATTTGATGAAACTTAAATGATGCTAATCCCATTTAATTACCTCCAACTTAATTTAAATATAAATATGGATTGGCATAAGCCAATCCATACCTATTCTTCCTTTAATTTCACATCTATCTTGCTATTATTTTTTTCATTGTATATTTTCTTTATCATAAAAATTAATATACTTAAAGCAAATAAAGTTAATATTCCCATCATCATTATCTTAACAGAACCCGTTAGCATATCTCCTACATATGAATATACAATAGTAGCAGGAAGTTGGCCTATTCCCGTTGCTATAAAAAATGACATAAAGTTCATAGATGTAAGCCCCGCTGCATAACTTACAAGATCAAATGACATAAATGGTAAAAGTCTTGCTATTAATATAGTGTGTTTTCCATATTTCCGGAAAAACTCATCTACACTATCTAGCGCATATTTGCTTGCAAGCTTTTCTACTACATCTCTTCCTAAGAATTTTGCAATATAAAAGCAAAGAACCGCTCCTGCCATAGCACTAGTCCATGATAAAATTGCACCATAAACCCATCCAAATAAAGCTGCATTTGCAAATGTAATTAAAAATGCAGGAAGTGGAGCTGCCACTGATTGTAGTAACATTAATAAAAATGATATTACTGGTGCTAAAATTCCAAAGGAAAGTATATATTCTTTTATAGCATCCAAGTTAAGCATACTTAAATAAAATACCATTTGATTTACATTTTCTTTAACTACTGGCACAAATAAGTATATACATAAAATTACTAGTACTACTCCTAGCTTTACTAATAATTTTTTTCTTTTATTTTCTATTTTAATCACTCCTAATTTATTTAACTACTTCATTATTGTCATCTGATGCCCATTCGTAGTATGATGCATCATAGTTTCTAATATTTTCATATCCTGCATTTTTAAGAACTAAAGCCATATGAGCAGATCTTATTCCTGCTGTACAATATGTAACTATTTTATCAGTTTTTTCAATGCTATTTTTTTTCATGATTTTTTCTATTTCTTCATTTGACTTTATAGTTCCATCTTCATTATAAAGTTTGTTAAATGGTATATTTATAGCATTAGGTAAATGTCCTCCTCTTGCTTCACCAAATTTAGTAGCACCTTTATACTCATCAATTTCTCTTGTATCTATTATTTTAACATCTTTAAGTTCTTTTTTTAGTTCCTCTGTAGTTATATTCATATCATTAGTTATTTTTTCAACTTTAAAATCACTTACTACTTTTGTTAGTTGTGCTTCGTTTGTTACTTCTTTACTTTCTGATTTCCATAAATCAAATCCACCGTTTAATATTCTTGCATCTATTCCTGCCCTTTGTAGGCACCAAACTATTCTTCCATCTTCTCCCCAACCACTTTGATTTGCATAAACTACAACTTGACTATCTTTACTTATCCCCAGTTCTGCTAAAACCTTTGATAAAGTAGTTTCATCTAATAGTGTACCCCAATCCATATCTCCAGCTTTACCTTCCATTTTAGCTAAGCTTTGCCATGCTACATTTATAGCACCTGGTATATGATCTTTTTTGTAGTCTTTATCACTTCTTCCATCTATTATTACTAGATTTTTATTATCTTTCATATTTTTTTCTAACCAAGATATACTTGTAAAATAATCATTGTTTTCATATGTATAATCATCTTTAGTTGTCGATGCTACTGCTTGTTCATTTTTTGTAGGTTCTGATTCATTTTTAGTTTCTTTGTTATCTTTTGAACATCCCACAAATATACTTCCTACCATTAACATAGATAGCATTATTGCTAATTTTTTATTATTTTTTATATGCATTTTATCCTCCGTAATTATTAGTTTTTATGTATTGCTTAATTATTGTAACATAACTTTAATATAATCTTATGTCTACTTTGGCTTCTTGCTATAGTTATTATATATATATACATACATTCATATAGATTATATCTATATGAATGTATGTATATATATATAATAATTTTTTATAATTTGCAACTCTAACTAAAATTCTTTTTATGATAAATTTAATAAGCTTCCCTAAGTTTTATAGCTAAATTCTTTAACTAACCTATTATTTAATTTTTTGTTTAGCAGTAACATATTTTTGTGAAATTCATATTATAAAATATTAATAGATACAATCTGGAGGGTTTTATGCCTAAAATCAAAAATCTGTATAGACCATGTAACATAGAAAGTCATTGTAACAGCCTTGCTAATCAGTCTCTTATATTAACAACTATATTTGCAGCTATAATATCACAAGAAATTGAAAATGATGATGATTTGGGTCTGCTAGCCTCTTTTTTAGTTGCTCTTGGAGATGAGCTTGCATTATTATCTGTAACAAGAATTGCTTGCAAGGCAAAGTTTGAAGATGAATGCTCTTTACCTGAAGAGATTGAAGATGTTTTTGATAGAGGACTTTCTATTCTAGATTCTACAAAGAAAGCAAGAAAAGTAAAAAGAAAATATATAAAAAAAGTAAAAAAAACACCTAATAAAAAAAGGCTATAGTTATATTTTAACTTATAGTCTTATTTTTTTGAATTTTAGCTTATTATTACAATAAAATACCACCTATTAATACATTGTTTAAAGGTTAAAATATAATTGTAATATTCTATGAAAGGAGAGTCTACTTTTTAATATTAATTTAATTAGTAGAAACTATAAAAATGATTATAAATATTACTGACCAAGCTAAAAGTAAGCTTAATCAAATGTTTATTGAGTTTAATCTTTCTAATAAAATCTTTAGACTATATATTAGAGAGATTAGTGAGTTATCTGGTCCTATTTTTGACATAGCTTTGGATAAGTCTACAGAAGATGATGAAATCTTTAAATGTGATGGTTATAGTATAATTGTAAATAAATATTTAGTTAGTAAAATAACTACTGTAAATATTTATTTTAAGCCTGCTATAAGTAAAAGTGGATTTAGAGTAACTACGGATTTAGAGTGGGCAGAAGAGTATTATGATTGTGAATGGACTCAACCTTTACAACTAATTAATTTAATGTAAAAACAAAAAGCTCCATAGATTCAGTGCTATGGAACTTTTGCTCTTTAAGTGCTTATTATTGATATACTATTTACATAAATCTATGCACATTCTCATAGCTTCTTATAAAATTATATTCTTTATTTATGTTATATTTAATTTTGAGAAGACCAATCAGCTGGATATGTTACGTATATAAATCTAGAATAATCTTTAACTGAGAATTGTATATTACTTCCTTTAGGTATAAGTATTAACTCTCCTGCAGATGCAGACACTGTTCTTCCATCTATTATTATATCTAGAGTTCCTTCTATAACATAGTCTATTTCATCGTAGTCTAGCGTCCAATCAAAAGTTGTTTCTTTCATTTCCATTATTCCACAACCTAACCTTTTACTTTCGTCTAGTGAGAATAAGTCCTTAGTATAAACTATATCATTAGGATTTCCTGTATCTAATCTATTGGATTCATCAACTTTTACCGTTGGGAGTTTTACAGAAGTTACTCCGCTTATATCTTTGCTCCTTATAAAATCTACACTATCTTTAGTTCCATTTATTTTTTCTTCTAATATTTGTCTTACTAGTTGCTCTAATAAGCCTTTATCTATATTTTTTAAATCCATTTTATGCATTCTCCTTTTCTAATGTCTTGTTTGCTATAACCATAGCTAATGCTACTGCGCTTATTCCTCCAACTAATTTTGCAACTATCATTGGAGTTATCATATCCGCATTAAATCCTGCTGTAAATCCTAAGTGATCTCCAAATACGAATGCTGCTGATACACAAAATGCTACGTTTATTATCTTTCCTCTATCATCCATATCTTTCATCATACCAAACATAGGTATACAATTAGCTAAACTTGCAACAAGTCCTGCTGCTGATATATCATTCATTCCAAGTAATTTTCCTAATGCCATTAAAGGTTTGTTAAATACTTTAGTTATAACAAATACTAATGGGAATGCTCCAGCTAAAACTATTGCTATATCTCCAACTATCGCTATTCCTTCATGTATTGGTTTCATACCTGGTATTATAATTATTCCTGTTAATGTTTCAACTATAGCTGCTGCAAGTCCTAACGTTATAACTATAACTACACCTTTTCCAAAGTATGTAAATCCTTTTATCATAGCATTTTCAAACTTCATTAAACCTAATGCTATTACAACTGCAAATATTATTATAGGTACTAAGTTTCTAATAATCATCATAACTGGGAATCCTGCTACTAAACCTCCAACAAATGCTCCTACTGGTATAGTTATTATCCCTGCAAGTATTCCTGTTGCTAAGAATTTTTGATCTTCTTTTTCTATTATTCCAAGTGATACTGGTATTATAAATACTATAGTAGGTCCCATCATAGCCCCTACTATTAGCCCTCCAAATAAACCAGCTTGAGGGTCTTTTGCAAGTTCCATTGCAAGTGGTGCTCCACCCATATCATTTGCAAGTAAACTTCCTGCAAACATAGCAGGGTCTGCTCCTAACATATCAAATACTGGCACTACTACTGGTCTTAATACATCTGCTAAAACTGGTGCTAGACATATAACTCCAACCATAGCAACTGCTAATGACCCCATAGCCATTATACCTTCTTCAAATTGCTCACCTAATCCAAATTTATTTCCTAGGCATTTATCTATAGCTCCAAGTGCCATAAATGCTACCATTACATAAATTATAATTTCATTTATACTCATAGTTCCCCTCCGCTATTATATTAAATTTTTAATTATTTGCTTATCTACTGATGGTATTATTGATATATTTATTATCTCTTTAGAATTTAGCATACTTTTACCTTCACCTATACCTACTTCTAAGCTACTTAAGTCTCCAGCTACTATATATACTAATTTACCTCCTATCGCAAAAGATAATTGTAGTTTTAAAAGAACTACATCACTAGATTTTAATGTTTTATCTAGTGATTTTATTCCTGCACATACTTTACTAGTTTCCATTACTGCAATAGATGTTATATTTTCTATAGGTTTGTACTTATGTTTAAGTCCATTTACTATATCTTCATGTACAGCATTTATTATAAAATTATCAACGATGTATCCACTACCTCTATATAATCCACAATCTACACACTCTTTTACTTGTGATGTTTCTCCAGCTATTATTATTAAAAACTTGCCTGGACATATGCTTTTTAAATATAGTACCTCAACAAAGCACTTTTTTACCATATCATTAGATACTTCTATTCCTTTAGCTATACTTTTAAACTCTATAGCTCCAATACTTTTACTCATCACAAACCTCAAGTGAGTCAACTATTCCAACAATTGTTGCATCTACGGGAGTATTCTTGTTTTCTAATGACTCTCTAGCTGCAGACCCTTTACTTATAAGAACTAAGTCTCCATTTCCTGCACCTGCATTATCTGCTGCCACTAAAAAACCTTCCTTATACGTATCTTTAGTTGCTAAAAGTTTTACAATTAAAAAAGTTTGTCCATTTAATTTTTCATCTTTCCTTGTAGCCCATACATTTCCAACTATTTTTCCTATTTCCATAAAATTACCTCTACTATGCTCTTTTTAGTTTTAAGTGATGTATTCTTATAAAATCAGTAGCTAATGGTGTTACTATACTTTTTTTACCAACCATAATAGTTTTAACTCCATTTATTTGAGGCTTTCTCAAATCACATTCAGATATAAGTTTTTTATTTCTTAAATCTAAGCTAAATTCATCATTTACCTTAAATACGTCTTTTTTAACTTCTACTTTCCCAACAGTATCCTTATTTTGAGAAGTTATAAAAGATATATCTTTTATAATTTCTACCCCAAATTTCTTTAATTCTTCTTCATAAGCTAAGTATTTATTATATAATGCTTTTGGGGCCGTTTCTTTATATCTCTTATATTCGATTCCTTCATCTAATATATAAACTTTTTTACCCTTCATAAGCATTTTTAATATAAATCTTTCTTCATCTGATGTACTATTTCCAAGTGCTAAATTACAAAGCCCCCTCATGCAAAGCTTAGATACAATAAGTATTTCACAGTCTCTCAAATCTTTCTCAAAATGTAGTATATCAAATTCATTATTTAACATATCAAATTTAGCTTTATTATCTTCCCATAATAAAACAGCTTTAGCTTTATTAGTAACTTCATTGTTATTTAATTTTTTGTATATCTCTTCTACTATAAGATTTACAATATTATCATAGTTCACAATTTTTCCTCCCTAGAGGTTATTTTTTAATTATTTTTGCAATGGTTTCTTTAGTATATCCACAAGCATTAGCTTCATCATAATCTATGTGCATATTAGTTTTAAATCTTTCATTTACTCTAACCACTACATCATCAAATATAAGAGGTCTAGATCCAAATACTTTGATTTGAACTATTTCATTATCATATACATTAAATTTAGTTGCATCTTGTGGTGTTATATGGATATGCCTTTTAGCAATCATAAGACCTTTATCTAAATTGACTTCTCCATGTTGTGTAGAAATTTTAATTCCTAAAGTTCCGTTTAAATCTCCACTTTGCTTTATAGGAGCCTTTAGTCCTAATAATGAACTATCAGTTAAAGATACTTCTACTTGAGTTTCTTTTCTACAAGGTCCTAAAACTATAACATTTTTTATACTTCCTTTAGGTCCAGTTATCGTTACTCTTTCTTTGCAAGCATATTGCCCTGGCTGAGATAAATCTCTTAACTTTGTAAGAGTATAACCTTTTCCAAATAAGCTTTCTACTTCTTTTTCACTCAAATGTACATGTCTTCCTGATGCTTCTACTTCTATAAAGACTTCTTTTTTAACTCTCTTTACTACTTCTTCTACTACTTCATTTAATAGACTTTGCATAAATGTCCTCCAACTACTTGTATTTGCCCGTTCTTATTTTATAAATCATAATCCAGAACACTGATGATAGTCTATTTAATGCTCTTATTAAATCTTCTCTTTCAACCTGTCCATATTCACCTTTAAATGCTTCATATGCCGCAATCTCAACTTCTCTAGTATTGCTTCTTATGCTATTTATACAAATTGCAACCTCTCCCATTTCATAAGCTGGGAATTCATGACCTATTCCAAAGTATTTTTTAGGATTATGAGACTGTTCTCTTAATTCTTTAGGAGTCATTCCTAAAAGAGTAAAATCACCTAAAGCTTCTTCTAACACTTCACATCTCATTATATTTCTTACAAAATCTAATATTTCTTGTAAGTCTTTTGTTAACTTCGGCATATTATTTTTTTGACATAGAATTTGAGATTCTAAAATCTTAGATTCTAGCGAATCTATTTTACCTCTCAATACTATTCTTTTATGATTTTTAAATACTAATAGATTTCCTTTTAAATGTGTCATATGCTCTGGTTTTTCATCTAAATCAGCACCAAATACTGTAGTGTATTTATATGTTTTTTCTTTTATAACTTCTTTTACAACTTCCTTAATAGTATTATTTTCACTTGAAAGATCATCTACATATTTTAAAATGATATTTTTTTCTGCTAAATAAGATTTTGCTGAAGGAGTTATTAGCTGACCTTTTTGAATACAAAATTCTGTCATTTTTTCATCTCTATTTTTCCCTATTACTCTTCTTACTTCATTTTCTGTTAGAACACCCATTTATCACATCTCCTATCAGATGGATAAAATGTGCTACCGTATTTAGTAGCACATTTTTATCAGAATTAACTTATATATTATGTTTTAATTATTGAGCAGCTACTTTTGGTAATATAGCATCTACTTCAAAATGTGGTCTTGGTATAACGTGAACTGATACTAATTCTCCAACTCTTTCAGCAGCAGCAGCTCCTGCATCTGTAGCAGCTTTAACAGCTCCAACATCTCCTCTTACCATTACTGTTACTAATCCTCCACCCACTTGCTCTTTTCCTACTAATTGAACATTTGCAGCCTTAACCATTGCATCTGCTGCTTCTATTGCTCCTACTAATCCTTTAGTTTCTATCATTCCTAATGCGTTTGCATTTGCCATAACAATTACCTCCAAAATTTTATATTAATATTTTTTTAATTTATTTTTTAATTACTACATTTTCACGATATAGTGACAATGTAGATTATTCACTATAATTTGTATATTTTATATACTTTAATTAGTTTAATTCTTGTACTATCTTTTTTACTAATAAGTTTATTAATTCTTCTTTATCCATTGATTCAAACTTTGAAGTTTCAATTTTAGGTTCGCTTCCTCTAAGTTCTTCTATTTCTTTAACTCCATATGCAATCTTTTTTATATTTATAAGATCAAGTGGTCCTATATTGTTTGAAGTTGAACTTCCACCTATTGCTCCACAACCTAGCGTTAAAGCTGGTATTAAATTAGTCGAACCACCTATTCCACCAAGTGCTGATGGTGTATTTACAAGTATTCTAGATACTGGCATATTAAGTGCAAATTTCTTTACTAATTCTTCATCATTTGCGTGCATTGAGAAAGTATGCCCTGCACCTTCATTTAGTAAAATTTCTCTAGACCTATTAATTACAGCTTCTACATTTTCTTCTACATAAAATGTAAGAATTGGTGTAAGCTTTTCTCTAGAGTAAGCTACGTTATGTCCAACTTTATTTTCTCTTGCTATTAAAACTCTGCTACTTTTAGGTACATTGTTTAATTTAGCTAAGTCACATATTGTTTGAACACTTTTACCAACTATTTGTGGATTCATAGTTCCATTTGCTCTCATTATAAACTTAGATAAAATTTCACTTTCTTCTTCATTTAAGAAGTAAGCATCTTGGTTTTTAAGTTCATTTACAACAGTTTCTTCCATACATTTTTCTACTACTATTGATTGTTCTGATGCACATATAGTACCATTGTCAAAAGTTTTTGAATCTAATATTCTTTTAACTGCTAATTTAACATTTGCACTTTTATCTATAAAAGCTGGTCCATTTCCAGGTCCAACACCTATAG
>NZ_JBXKIW010000014.1:0-5969 GCF_056995035.1 Romboutsia sp.
ATAAGTTAGTAATAAACACACATGGTAAAAATATGGGTAAGATGGGTATAGTTAGAGAAATTAGATGCAATAACGATGGTCCATTGATTGTTTATCTGGAACCAGTTGATTGCACATTTGAATTTTGTCATGATTATCGCAGATGGCTAAATAAGGATGGATTATATGGATGGAATAGATATGGAATAGGTTACCCAAAGGAACCAGTAAATAAAGAGTTTTGTGTATCAGTAATAAATGAAAAAGAAGATGATGAGGTGATTCGATGGCCAGCAGAAAAATTTATATCGAAGGAGCTTGAGACTATCAATCGATTCTTAAAAGAATTAATTGAACACGTAGATATGGATACCTGTGCTTATATAAATATCGAAATAATTGACTCTAATAAATAATACTAATAAAAATTTGAAAGGAGATATATAAAATGATAAGTAATGAAGAAAAAAATGCTATTCAAAAAATAAATAGAGAGTTGGCTAGTAAGTATCCTATAGAGGCTAATTATAATAGTAGAGCTAGTCTATGGGGTCGTGGTGTAGATGATGGTTCAGTAACTAGAGAACTATATAATACTGCTGCGAACTTCTACGGACGTCTATGGCATTATGTGGGAGACTAACTCGCGAAAAATACACATGTTATAATGGAGAAGGTAAATATAGACACCCTTAAGATTCCATAGAATATTACTAGATAATATTTAGGAAGTTGGTGAAAATCCAATTGTCTATATGAAAGTAGTTGCGAGGCTTACCTTTTCTATTTATTTTTTTATTTTTAAATATTGAAAGGAGATAATAAAATGGCAAATAAAGAAATAGATAAGGTTAAAATAAATACGACAAATTTGATTATTGCTTTAAATGATAGAAACGTTAGTATGAGGGAATTAGGTAGAGAATCAGATTTTAATTGGTCTGACAAATCAATAAGTAGAGCTATAAAAAGTGGAGAAGCTTCGCCAAGTTTAGTACGTGATCTCTCTATAAGACTTGATGTGGATATAAAATATTTAACAGGTGATCGAGAAATTAAAAAGATATCAGATGATGTATACAAACGATTAGCATCTGCTGGTTTCTCAAATTTAGAGATTAAAACATTAAAGCTCTCGTTAATTGAAAGTGTCGATTATATTCAAGATGAGGAGACTCATTTAGACCAACAAATTAAAAATACACACAAACATCTTCTTTCTCTATTTAAGAATTTTTAACTCGCGAAAAATACATACCCTATAATGAGAGATGCATGTTAGCTTACAATAAGCTTATAGGAGTAAAACCTAAAACATATATCTCTCACTTTTTTGTCTAAAATAAATAATCTTGAAAGGGGATAATAAAAATGAAATTACCATTAGTTAAAACTTTGAAACACGGTATTGGAAAAAACAGTCCTACAATTCTTACTATATTAAGTATAGGAGGATTAATTGGTACAACGGCTATGGCAATCAACGCTACACCTAAAGTATTACGACTTATTGAGGAGGAACAACATTACAGAGAAACTGATCGAGAATATGATGGTGATATTATTATGACTAAAGCAGACATCGTTAAGCTTTCATGGACTTACTACATACCTACATTTGCTATGGGAGCTGCTACAATAGCTTGTATTATAGGAGCTAATACTATTAGTTTAAAGCGTAGTGCAGCGCTTACAAGTGCATATTATCTATCTGAGACGGCTTTGAAGGAATATCAAGCTAAAGTTGTTAAAACAATCGGTGAGAAAAAAGCGCAATTGATAAAAGAAGAGATTGCTCAGGATCATGTGAATAAGACTAAAAAGGACGGAAATACTATTATAGTTACAGGAAATGGTGAAACTCTTTGTTTAGATATGTTATCTGGAAGATACTTTAAATCATCAGTAGAGAAGCTTAAAAAGGCTCAAAATGAAATTAATCACGCATTACTAAGCGAACAATATTTAAGTCTAAACGATATTTATGGTTATATGGATTTAGAACCTGTTAGTACCGGTAAAGAACTTGGTTGGGACCTTGGATATCAGGGTATGTTAGAGTTTGATATTAGTACTTGTATGTCTGATAACGATGAACCATGTATAACATTTGACTTTAATGCTATACCAAGACCTAGATATTAGATATGAATACTAGAGAATTTAATATAGGAGATAAAGTTATATGTTTTGAGGAGGGGTTTGTTATAGGAACGGTTTTACGTTTCTATACTCCTACTTCTTGTCCTGAACAAACTGTAGTTAAGACTAACGATGGACGACAATATCATGCTCCAACAAGAGCTTGGAAACCGTATTCGGATGGAGTAAGCCCGAGTCATATTATTTGTGATGAGCTTAGTTTTTCACATAAAGACTTAAATAGGAATGTCATTGCGATTCATAATATAAATAAACAATTGACTGGTTTAGAAGCTAATACTATAATTAAAAAAATGGTAGGCTGGAATACTCTATCCTTTGATTTTAATGTAATTGATAAATCTAAATAAGAAAAATGTTAAGTAATGAATTATATAAATAAAATATATAAAAAATGGGGGAGTAGAAAATGTTACCTGAGAATACTATGACAAATGTGGCTATAAAATTAGCAAATGGAATGTTTCTTAGACGATGTGATGATTTAGAACATAATATTACTCAATGTTTTGAAGAGGCTTTTAAAAATGAGAAGATAAGTAAAGAAAGAATGGAAAGAATATACACTAAGTTTTGTGATTTATTACTAGGTGAGGAAGAAGCGGTCTAGATAATAAAAAAAGGGGGGATTACACAATGAAACGATACAGATATGAGGGGGCAGTCATGTCTTTTAATAAGATTGTTGCGGAAAAATGGTACGACGAAACATATGCTGATTCACCTAAAAGAGCTAGAAGTAATCTATGCTATCACTATAAAAGACAACATGGATTATTTAAATCAGCTAAGATAACATTAGTTGGAGCAGTTATCGAGATAGCATAGGTCGCGAAAAATACACACTGTATAATGAAAGAATTATATTTTAAGGAGGAATTATTAATGAAAATTTTTAATAAAGAAATATCTAAAAAACAGGTAAAATTATTTATAGGTGGAGTAGCAATAGCAGCAGTTGGAACAGTTGCAGCGGTAGTTATGCACAATAAAGAAAAGGAAGTTGTAGATGTTGATTATGTAGAATTAAATGAAGTAGAAGAACCATTAGAATTAGAATCTTATAGAGAAGATGAAGCTTAGGCTTTTTCTTTTGTCTCTTCATCGTGATAATAACATACCCTATAGTAGAAGGAATTATATTATGAGGGGGAATTATTAATGAATAAATTTATTAAGAATATATCAAAAGTTACATTAGTTATAGGAGGTATAATTGGTACTATAGTGGTTACAACACTGTTTGGATCAACAATACTTAATAAAGATGAGTATAAAGATATATTGATGGTAAATAATCAATAATAAAGAATATTATAAAGATGATTACATAGAGGGTAAAGCTTATGCTTTATCTTTTTTGTCGCATGAATAACATACCTCATAATGAAAGAATTATATTTTAAGGAGGAACTTATTAATGAATGAAAAATTTGATAGAGTGATGTCTAAGATTGGATTATTCTTAGGAGGAGTTGTAGTAACTATGGTCGGAATGACAGTTATGGGTACTATGATGATAAATAAGGAAGACAAGATTAAAGATGTTGAAATCAAGACAATCAGTAGTAACGAAGACAATAATATATAATAACATAAAAGGTGAAGCTTAGGCTTTATCTTTTTGTTTCCTCTATCGCCAAATAAAAATTAAAGGAGCAATTAATAATGAATAAAATTAAAGAATTTATAAGTAAAAATAAAGAATTAGTAATTGGTGTTATTTGTATACTTACAACTGGTGCAATTGGATACCAACTTACAAAAATTAAACCTGAAGTGGAAGATGATGTTACTGTAATAGATCTTAGAAGTTCGGCACATGTGCCTACTATTGATACGTTAGACGAAGCGATCGATCAATTCAAGCAGTATCAGGAGACAAATAGATCAGTAGCCATGTTCTGGGAAAATGATGAATATGCGGTACTTGAATTAGATAAGTAGTATCGCACAATTAACATAGTCTATAATGAATGATTATTTAGCTTTTGAAAGGAGCGATTAATATGGAAAACAAAGATAAAATTGAAATAGTTAAATTTGGAACGGCTATTGCAGTTGGTGCTGGTATAGAGAGTATAATCTCAAATGCAGTAAAGAGTACAACACCAGAAGGAAATGGTAAGCTTAATAAAGCTTGCACTTGGTTGGGAGTTGTAGTACTTACTTGTATGATTGGAGAGAAGGCTTGTGCTTATACGGACGCCAAAATAGACGAACTAGTTAAATATATCAATGAGACCATGGTTAAGGTTAAAGAAGAACTAAAATAATCAACAAGGGATGTTAAGGAAACTTAGCATCTACTTTTTTCTTGAAAGGAGAAAATAAAATGATAAACACTGAAAAATTAGGGATTATTGGAATTGTTATGGGGGTTGTTGCTATAGGTTATTCCTGTATTATAAATAACAAGTTAAACAAAACGAACAATATAATTAATACTTCTATAGATGATATATCTAAAGATGTAAAAGTTGATATTTCAGAGGCTATTATTGATAATGCAGTTGATAAAGCTGTAGAACGAGAGGTTGAAAAGGCTGTGAGAAATATAACAGGTAATGTAACTGCAACTATAAATAGAGATATAAAAAATAAAGTTAAAGCGTCAGTAGACGAATCTTATTCTGATATTAGAAAAGAAGTATCAAAAGAAGTTTCAAAGGATGTTGCTAATTTAGATATCAAGTTATTAAAAAATCAAGTTAAAGATGAGGCTAAGCAGATTGTTATTGATAAGTTTAATGATAATTTAGAGTCATTACTTGAGGAGTTCAACCAGAATCTAACAAATGTTTCTAAGATATATGGTTCTATAGCCGACAACATGGTTCGAAAACCGCAAGAAACAATCTTTAAAATAGGTAATTAATATAGAATATTAAACTAATTTTTATTGAAAGGGGACAATAATATGAATGAAAAAATGAAAGTTGATGAGCTTGAACAATTGGGGGGAAATACCACAAAACTAAATTTTCCTTCCAATTCAAAAAAAGATAAAGAGGCAGAACCTATTACGCATAAAAAAGTACAGAAAGTAATAACAGGTAAAGCAGTAGAAAGAAAGAAACCTTTGTCTAAGAAATTTGCTGAGGTATTTATAGGCGAAGGTAATGATGTTCAAAGTATAACCGAATATGTAGTTAAGGATATTCTTATTCCAGCAGCTAAAGGTATGTTTCTTGATACTATAAGTACTCTTGGTGACATGATAGGGGCTAGTGTTGAGATGACTTTATTTGGAACTACTTCAGGTAGAGGTAGAAACCGAAATAGTAGAAACAGAACTACTGGAAGTAGTGGTAAAACATATGTATCATATGATAATTATTCTAAAGGTAATGATAGAGACAGGGATAGAGATCGTAGACCTTCAGCTGATCATAATAGGAGTAATCATAGCTTTGATGGTATAGTCCTGGAAACTAGAGGAGAGGCAGATGAAGTTATTAAATGCTTGATAGATCTTACTCTAGATTACGGTGTAGCTAGTGTTGCTGACTTATATGATTTAGTTGGTATTACTAGTAAATTTACAGATAATGAGTACGGATGGACAAATCTTAATACTAACAATGCTACTTTCACTAGAGTAAGAGAAGGTTATGTATTAAACTTACCTAGAACTAAACCGATAAATTAAATATAATCATATAGATAAAAAATTAGGGGGCGTATTAAAATGATACAAAAATATAGAAAAAAACCAGTGGTTATAGAGGCTGTACAATTTGATGATAATCTGGAAGAGATAGAGAAGTTTTGTTGTGGGAATGCTGGCATTAGAAATGGTGTATTAGCAATAATGACTCTTGAGG